>JBAXLV010000082.1:0-8030 GCA_037134635.1 Alcaligenaceae bacterium | reverse complement strand
GCGGCGTTGACCTTGACCCCACCGTGGAAAGTTTCGGGTTACTGAAAGCGGACACCACACCGCTTAGCGAAATCGCCAAACATCGTAAAGAAGCTAGCCTCATCGTTGATCGAGTTGGCTTTGACCGGTAACACCCAGCACCCATGATCCAGTTACCAAGTCGGTCGCACTGGCTCGCCACCGGAAAGTGGCCCTCAGCACTCGCCGGGCTCATTGCAGCCTGCGTGCTGGCACCGTTGCTGTCCTTGCTGATGTCTGCCCTCGGGTCAAACCCTATGCAGTGGGCCCATCTCGCGCGCTTTGTGATTCCGGACGCTGCGCTCACAACGTTGCTCTTACTGTTAGGCGTGGGCGTTGCCGTTGCCTTACTGGGTACAGGTGCTGCTTGGTTAGTGACGGCCTTTCAGTTTCCCGGTCGCAAAGTATTGGTATGGGCGCTTTTATTACCGCTCGCGGTGCCCACCTATGTAGTGGCTTATTCCTATCTTGATCTGATGCATCCCATCGGGCCGGTTCAGAGTTTGCTCCGTACTGCACTTGGCTATCAGTCGCCACGTGAATTTCGTTTGCCCGATGCGCGTTCGTTGTGGGGTGCCATTTTGATTTTAGGGGGTGTGCTGTATCCCTATGTGTACCTCAGCGCGCGCCATATGTTTTTAACGCAACCGGCCAATCTGATTGAAGCGGCACGCGGACTCGGTCATGGACCCTTCAGTTTGTTTTTTCGTGTGGCCTTGCCAATGGCGCGACCTGCCATTGTCGTGGGCACCACCCTGGCTCTACTTGAGACACTCAACGACGTAGGCGCCTCAGAGTTTTTAGGTCTTCAGACCCTGACCGTTTCAATCTACACCACTTGGATCACCCGCTCTGACTTAGCAGGGGCTGCCCAGATCGCCTTGCTGATGCTTGTGTTCGTGCTCAGCCTCATTGCGCTCGAGCGTCGCGCTAGAAGACGACAACGCTTTATGAATACCGACCAATCTCGACCCATGCAGCCCCGCCCACTGAGAGGATGGCAAGGTTTGACAGCCTGTTTGTTTTGCTTGGTGCCGGTCCTAGCTGGCTTCATCGTCCCTGTTCTTCATTTAACTTCGCAGGCCATCCTGCGACTCAACCAAACAGGGACAGTGTCGGCCGTGCTAAAACAAGCAGCGCTTAATACAGTCATGCTCTCGCTTGCGATTACAGCCTGTACGGTTGTCGGCGGTCTCGTCTTAGCATGGGCCGCCCGCAGTTGGATCACGCGTCGTCATGACACGCCAGGCCAAGGCTTTGCTCGTACTGCAACCGTTGGCTATGCCTTACCCGGTACGGTTTTAGCGATTGGTTTGCTCACACCCTTTGCATTGCTGGATGGTTGGCTAGAGCATTTCACGCTGTGGTTTTCGGCGAACGCCTCGGGACGCTGGCTCTTGGGCACCGCAGCCGGTTTGATTCTGGCCTGTACCTTACGGCTCTTGGCAGTGGCCTCAGGGTCGCTTGAGGCCGGCTTCGCTCGAATCCCGATCGCCTTTGATCAACTGGCACGTTCGCTCGGGCAATCCCCCCTCGGTGTGCTGCTACGCATTGATTTACCTCTACTACGTCCAGCTCTTTTCGCCGCGGCACTTTTGGTCTTTGTTGAAGCCATGAAAGAGCTGCCCATCACCTTGCTGCTGCGTCCTCTAAATATTGAAACACTCGCCACTTGGCTTTATGGTGAAGCTGCGCGGGGCACCTACGAAGAAGGCGCAATCGCTGCACTGTTGATTGTTGCCGTCAGTATCTTGCCCGTGATTTTATTGACGCGCACACAGTCTCAACTCAAAAAATCCCTATTCATAAAATGAAAACAACATTACCCGTTGCTGGATACCGACCGTGAATCCGCTCTTAGAGATTGAGAAAATCAGTTTAAGTTATGCGGCCAAGCCAAACGATGTATCGGTGCTCAAAGACTACAGCTTGACGCTCAATAGTGGCGAGACCGTTTGTATCCTTGGCCCTTCAGGCTGCGGCAAAAGCAGCTTATTACGCGTCATCGCGGGCTTTGAACCAATCGATACAGGCACGATCAGTCTCAATGACGTCGTGCTGTCCTCGGCTTCGCACACCACGGCGCCAGAGTATCGGCAGGTCGGTTTTATGTTTCAGGATTACGCACTGTTTCCACACCTCACTGTTGCAGAAAATATCGGCTTCGGCCTTAAGAAGTTATCCCGTCAAGAGAGATCACTACAAATACAAGCCATGCTCAAGCTAGTGGATCTTGAGCCCTATGCCAAGCGGTTTCCACACGAACTCTCTGGCGGACAGCAGCAACGGGCCGCGCTCGCACGTGCGCTAGCCCCTCAACCCAAAATTCTTTTATTAGACGAGCCCTTCTCTAACCTCGACGCGGACACCCGCGAACGTTTAATCAGCGAACTACGCGTCATCCTTAAACAGACTGGGGTCACCACGTTGCTCGTCACCCATAGCCACTCTGAAGCGCTTGCTTTAGGCGATCGCATTGAGCAAATGGGATAATGCTAAGATCACGCGCATCACCAGAAGGAGACACAATATGGAACTATTACACGGACTTGAAACCCGGCGCAGCATTCGGGGGTTTCAGCCTAAGCCGGTATCAGAAGACCTGATTCGTACCATTTTGAAAGCCGCCGGTCGCAGTGCCTCGTACACCAACACCCAACCCTGGGAAGTTGCAGTCGTGACGGGCCCCAAGCGTGATGAACTCAGCGGGATCTTATATGAACTGGCACGTTCAAACACACCCACAAATTACGACGTACTGACCCCCACGAGCTGGCCTGAAGCGCTAGAGACGCGCTCCAAAACTCACGGCTCACGCCGCTTTGCAGCCCTGGGCGTTGGCCGTGGCGATACCGATCGCAGAAATGAGCTAAGGCTCAAGAATTTTCAATTTTTTGATGCGCCGTGTGCCATGTTCATGTTCATGGATAGCACCTTGGGTCCCTGGTCGACGCTAGACATGGGTATCTTTTTACAAGGACTCACGCTGTCGGCCCACGGCGCAGGCTTAGGCTGCTGCCTACAGGCTTCGCTAGCAGGCTATCCCGATGCCATACGCGGCTGCCTCGGCATACCAAAGACTAAAAAACTAATCGTTGGCATGTCGATGGGCTATCCCGATCTCGACGCACCGCTCAACGCGTACCACAGCACGCGCATGGAACTTGATGAATTTGTGAAGTGGTATTGAAAAGGACGTAAGGTACCTTCAAGTGCCTTAAGGGACCTTACTTCGGAATCAACCCAACGTCTTTGACAAGATCCGCCACCATCACGCTATCTTGTCGAATCAACTTCATCAGCGGGGCTGGGCCCCGTTGAGCTTGAACTGGTGCTTGCGCCGCCAGTTGCGACAAGCGGTCTTTAAATTCTTGGCTATCAATCAAACTCGACATCGCTTCAACAAGACGAGCAGAAACGGGCGCAGGTAATCCTTTGGGCGCCACCACACCATTCCAGATCTCAAGATCAAACTCAGGCAAACCGCCCTCTTTAAACGTGGGTACCTCAGGCATTTGAGGGAGTCTGGTTGGAGACGACACCGCAATCGATAAAATCTTTTTATCTTGATGCAACGGCAGCATCGTGACCGTTTGATCTAACACAACATCTAAAACACCGGCCATCAAATCCGTTAACGCAGGACCCGAGCCACGGTATTGAACGAGTTCTCCCTTTGTTTTCGACAGATGTAAAAACAATGCCTCAGACAAATGCGCTGTCGTACCGGGGCCCCCAGAACCCAGGTGGATTTTTCCCGGCTCTTGGCGCATACGTGCGAGCAATTCAGGCAAGCTTTTCAAGCCGCTTTTATTGCTCACAGACAACACCATCGGCACGGTGGCCACCATGCCAACCGCGTCAAGCTCTTTCACTGGATCAACGTTTGCCGTGGGATGAAGATGAGGAATAATCACCAAGGACATATTGGTAAACATCAACGTGTGGCCATCCGCTGGCGCCTGCGTCAAACGCTTAAGCGCCACCAATCCACCGGCCCCGACAACATTTTCGACAATCACTGTCTGCTTTAAATCGGCCGTCAGCGATTTAGCCAAAATGCGCGCCAGCGTGTCCAAAGTCCCCCGCGGCGCAACACCCACCAGCACGGTAATTGTTTTAGACGGGAAACTCTGCGCCAGCACTGGGCTAGAGACGGCCAAGGCGACAAAAGCACTCAAGAGCATACGAAGCATGGTTTGTCCTTTGCTTATTTTTTGTTTTTAAAAAATCTGACCGACACTCATCCTAGCCTTCAAGCCAAACGTTCCAAAACCTAGGGATTCGATAAGGGATAAAACCTTTTACATTCGAGCGCGAGGCCTGCTTGCGCATCAGGTCACCAAACTTTAGGAACAGGACTTGTTCATAGACTCTTTCTTGAAATTTTCCGAAGGTCTCTTTGCGTTCATCGAACGTTTCACCCGTGACGAGTTGCGCAAATAATTTATCAAGAATTGGATCAGGTACAACTTGATTATTTTGCGGTGACACAACATCTTTTAACGCCGAAAAGGGGCCCACTGAGGGCCCAGAACCCTGCCCCGTAAACCATAAGTTCCAAGCTTCTTTGTTACGGCGCTGATTCATGGCCGTCGCCCAATCAAAAACATCGACACGCACTTTCATGCCAATACCTTTGAGTTGTTCGCTAACAATTTGTGCCGCTTTGTACATACTTTGATAACTTGAGTTCGTAATAATGACCAACTCCTCACCCTTATAGCCTGCCTCTTTCAGTAACGCCGCTGCTTTTTTGGGGTTGTTCACGTTGTAATACTGCTGCCCATTTTTGACATGATAGGGGTTGCCAGGATATTGCAACCCTGGCTCAAGCGCGAAAGCGCCATCAGTTGAAATCTCCATAATCTCATCCATATCTAAAGCCATTTGCATGGCTCTACGGATTTTTAAGTCATTGGTCGGTGCACGATGATGATTCACCCACGCACCATGCAACCAGAAGTTCTTGAGGTCGTACATCACAATATTTTTATTCCCAACGAGTCGTTTTGCCGACTCAGGAGGCAGGTCTTCAATAATCTGCAATTGTCCAGACTCAAGTCCAGCAACGCGTGCCCCCGGTTCTTTAACAAATTTAAAATCTATCGTTTCGAACCAAACCTTTTTGTTACCACCGAATCCATCCGAGCCTTTGTAACGTGTATCAGGCTGATAATCGACAAAGCGCTTGAGACGAATATGACTATCCGGTACCCATTCCACAAACTGCATCGGCCCCGTACCAATCATCTCAAGCTTGCCGCCCTCGCGGTCTGCTTGTTCAGCCGGAATAATGGCGATCGGCGTCACAAAAGCAGATAGCTCATCCAAAAAAACAGGCTGCCTCTGATTCAGTTTAAGTTCAAAGGTTGCAGCATCCGGCGTGTTCATCTCAATCACCGCAGCTAGCGTCACCTTCGCCAACGCCATGCGCTTATAACGTTCGAAAGATGCTTTCACATCCGCTGAAGTCATCACCTTGCCATTGTGAAACTTCACCCCAGTGCGAAGCTTGAAGCGATACGTCAACCCATCGGGGCTTGCTTGCCAACTCTCAGCCAGCTCAGGAATCACCGCGTTAGTTTCATCACGCGTGACGAGTTGTTCAAAAATATGCATCGCTACGTTACGCGTCGATATCGCGGTCGTGAAATATGGATCTAGCGTGGGCGGAGGCGCCTCTTGGCCAAACACCAGTAGAGGTTTAATTACTTGCGCTTGCGCGAAGTCAGGCATCGCAATTAAGGCCAGACACATCCCTAAAACAGCCAAATAACAGGTAACGCGCGTCGAATGTATTGTTTTCATTTTGTATTGACCTTAAGTGCTAGCAATGTTTAATCCTGACAAAATTACGTTGAACCACTAGACAACGTCTGTCGCCAGATGAACGACACAATCACCACGCTCTACGCGTCCAAAATGTCGCTTACAAATCACCAAGCCATCACCATCAAAATAACAAGGCTCTGGAGGCCGGCCAGGGTTATCCACAAAATGTACGTTGCCGCATAACTGCCCTTGGCGTACCGTGTCACCCAATTCAACTGCAGGTTCAAACAGACCTGCCTCGGGCGCATACACATAGTAGTCGCGACTTTTGATTTCCATTAACCGTGAAGGACCCGCAAAAGGTCCCACTGCGCGCGACGCTTCAATAATCCCAGCATGTGCCAACAAATTTTTCAATCCTTGTTCAACGATACGCACGCCAGAACTGGTCACAGAACCACCACCACCAAATTCACCACCAAGCGCAACGAGATTACGATTGACTGCCGCAACCGAAGACAATCTTGAATCAGGACTATAGGCCCAAATCAAACCGATGGGTGCTCCAAACGCTTTGAGCGCATTGGTTGCCCGCGCATTCAACGCCGCATCTTGACTTTGACGCATTGAAGCAAAAGGTAAATACTGTAGTGACGAGCCGCCAGAATGCAAGTCGTGATGAATATCGGCCATGGGATACAGCACCGTGTCGATGTAATGTGCGATGGCATAGGTTGCGGTACCGTTTGGGTCGCCAGGAAACGAACGGTTCAAGTTTCCTTGATCTATAGGCGAGACGCGTACGCCTGCCATTGCAGCAGGTAGATTGATCGCAGGGATGACAATCACTCGACCTTGAATATCTTGCGGTTGAAGCGTTTGGATCAACTTGCACAGCGCAACTTGCCCTTCATATTCATCGCCGTGATTACCCGCCATCAGAAATGCTGTCGGTCCTTTTCCATTTTTGATCACTGTCAACGGAATAGAAATATTGCCGTAGGCAGACCGCGTCACAGAATGCGGCAATTGAAGCCAACCATTCTGCTTGCCCTCTTTTTCGTAATCTACGCGTGTCCAAAGCATGCTGTTACTCATGATGTTTCCTTATCAAGTGCTAGTCTTCGAAAGGTGTGCCTAGATGAAACAAGCAATCACCGCGTTCAGTGCGGCACATCATCCGCTTGCAAAGCGCAATACCATCGCGTTTAAAGTACGCAATACTCGGCTCGCGCCATGGGGTATCGTGAAAATGGATCCGACCCGCTGCCTGACCCGCCTTGACCGTATCCCCTAATTCAACCATGGGCTCAAACAGCCCCGAATCGGGTGCGTAGATAAAGTAATCTGCACCACGGACCTGCAACAATTGCGTGGGCGCTGGGGCATCGACCTGTATCGAAGATCTTAAAATACCAAGATGCTTGAGCGCCCGGCGGATTCCGTCAATCGCGACTCGCAAAGCCGAAGGGGTCAACGTGCCCCCGCCTCCCAATTCGCTACCAAAATGGACAACGCCCTGACGCCCTGCTGCGGCAGTCAGGGTGCGATCAGCGCCTTGCGGGGTATCCGCGACATAGGCTGCCGGCGCACCCATTAACTTCAAGATCTCAATTGCCTGACTCATTTTCTTTGGGTCGGTATGTCTACGGCACAAGGCACTCGGGACATACATCAACGAACTACCGCCTGAATGCAGATCAAACACATAATCGCATTGCGGTAACAACACATGTTCAATGTACCAAGCAATTTGATCCGTGACGGTGCCATTCGGATCACCAGGAAACGAACGATTCAAATTTCCCTCATCAATCGGCGAGGTACGCATGCCCGCCATCGCAGCAGGAAAATTCGCTGAGGTCAAAAAGATAATACGCCCCTGAACATCCTGAGCCTCGAGTGATCTTAAAAGAACACCATGCCCAATTTGACCTTCGTACTCGTCTCCATGGTTACCCGCCATCAACAAAACGGTCGGTCCTTCCCCATTTTTGATGCAGGCCACTGGGATAGGAATCCAGCCATACGCCGAACGATGCACCGAGTGTGGCCAACGTAAAAAGCCGACTTGCTTACCCTCAAGATTGAAATCAATTTCTGAACTTATTCTACTCACTGGCTTTGACATAGAGGCTCTCGTAAAAATGGTTTAGATCTTATTAACAAACTGAAAACACTATTGAGCGATTGGCATGAGCAAATGGCAAGCCGCTTGATGACCTGGCCGTACCTCT
>JBAXLV010000081.1:0-8053 GCA_037134635.1 Alcaligenaceae bacterium | reverse complement strand
CCTAGGCAGGTTTTGATTTGCAAACCAAAGCATCCACGCGCTGACGTTTTCTCAAGCCCAAGAATACATTTGCACAGACTATGCTGTTGCGCGAGTTCGCTCAGTTTTTTTTTGACCGAATGCGTAGACGAAAACAAACCGAATAGTTTCGGAGTTGCGCCAAAGTTAACCGCCTTACTATCAACGATTTCTATTGCCGTGTTCTTGTTTGGTTGACACAGGCGAATCGAACATAATCTTCGCGTGCGTCTTAGACGTTGATTAAACAAGGGGCTTTGTTCTTTAATCATGCGGGCTTCAAGTAACAAAGCACCTAACTCGCCGGCCGTCTCAATGAAATCGAGTCGAAGTGTCTGGGCAATCATGTTGGCTTCGTCGGCTGTGCGCAAATGGCTCATGACGCGACTGCGAATATTTACACTTTTGCCTATGTATAAAGGCAGCGTGCCTTTTCCTTTAAAAATGTAGACCCCGGGGCCTTGTGGTAAGGCTGCCAAGCTTTCAGGGTCGATCTTGTGATTCATTCAGGCTTGATATTGCTGTCTTTCACAATTTTTGTGAATTGAACAATCTCAGTTTTAACTAAGGCATCCAATTCTGCAGGGGTACCGGTTCGAACGATGCCGGCTTGTGAGTTGATACGCTCTTGCACGTCTGGGGCTTTCACGGCCTCTATCGTAGCCTTATAGAGTATGTCTACAATGGCATCAGGCGTTTGACGCGGGACGAACATCGCAATCCAGGTATCCATGTCGTAACCCGGAAAGCCACTTTCAGCAATGGTGGGCACGTCAGGTAATAAAGGGCTGCGTTCTTTAGAGGTCACAGCGATTGGGTATAGTTTGCCGGCTTTGACATTTGGCAAGAGGCCGCTAAGTGTCGATAAAATATAAGGCACATGATTACCAACTACGTCAGCAATTGCTGGGCCTGCGCCACGATAGGGCACGTGCGTCAATTGGGCTTGTGCTAAAAATTCTAGATATGCTGCAGCGAAATGCCCTGGCGAACCCACACCACCGCTCGCATAAGTTTTGAGTCGGCCATCAGAGCCTTTAGCTTGTGCTAAAAATTCTTGTAAGGTTTTAGCTGGGGCGGTTGGGTTCGATGCAAATAGTTGGGTTAATGAACCAAGTAAAGCCACACCGCGCAAGTCTCTTTCGGTATTAAAGGGTAAGTTTGCGTAAAGTGCCTGGTTGATTGAGTGGTTGTTTAACGTAAAGCTGATCGTGTAGCCATCGGGCGCTGACTTTGCAACGTAATCAGTGGATAAGGTACCGCCGGCTCCTGGTTTATTTTCTACGACGACCGTTTGTTTAAGAACTTCGGACAGTTTGGCATTTAATGCTCGAGCGATCGCATCAGTGCCGCCGCCAGGGGCAAAGCCCACGATTAATTTGATTGGTCCCTTGCTCGGAAAGTCTTGAGCAGAAACAGAACTGGTGCCCAACCCAAGGGTTGTTACTACGGCAGTTGTCACTATTATTTTTTTAAGCATGATACTTGTCGTCCGATGATTGTTTGAGATACCTGCTGAACGGTTGTTGATAGGCTCGTAAACACTACAGTCCTTTGAAGCTAGGTAAACGTTTTTCAGCAAAGGCTTTTTCAGCCTCTTTGTGATCGGCCGTGAACCAAAGCTCAGCAAACGCACGACGAGACTGGGCTCTGATATCGCCCAGGTTTTGCGTCACGGCATTGAGCTCTGCTTTGATCGCCGCAATCGAAAGTGGTGCAGTGCCACTGAATGAATCGGCTAATTCAAGCGCCACGCGCAGGCATTCGCCAGCGGGCGCAACTGCCGTTGCTAAGCCAATGTTCAACGCTTGCTCGGCATTAATGCGTCTACCATCGAATAGTAATTTTGCTGCAGCTGCACGTCCAATTAAGGGAACCAGTCGCGAAATCCCATTCCAGCCCGGTAGTATGCCTAGGCGCGATTGCGGAAAGCCAAGCTGCGCACCGTGTTCGATAATCCGAAAATCACAAGCAAGCGTAAGTTCAGCGCCGCCTCCGATGGCATAGCCGTTGATCGCCGCGATCACAGGGCAGGGCAGTTGCTCAAGCGAGTCAAGTAAGTTTCGAATCGTATCAAAGACTTCGTTTAAATCGACTTCAGTTTCGATTTTGGCATAGGCTTTAACATCACCACCCGCACAAAAGAACTTGTTGCCGCTTCCGGTTAGGATCACCGCGCGCAGGGTCAAATCTTTGCTGCAATCCTGAATCAAAGCTGCAAGCGCTTGCGCCATCGAAAGATTGATCGCGTTTCCGTCCTGTGGGCGATTGAGTCGAATGATGAGGCAATCGTTTAGCCTGTCAGTTAATACTAAAGACTCAGACATCGCGTTGAACCAAGTGCATCAGAATGCCGCCTGTCGATTTTGGATGCGGAAAACCAATTAACGCACGACGTGAGCCGGGTCGACCGATTTGATCGATCATCTGCAGGCCAGCTTTTGACATCTTTTGCAAAGTGTCATTAATATCGCGCGCTTTGATTGCGATGTGATGTAGCCCACGACCGCGCGACTGAACAAAGCGCGTAATAGCGCCTTGGTCTTGTTTAGTGGATCCTGACTTGCCGTGTTCGATATGTGCGCCTTGGCTCGGGTCGAAGTTTGCCAAAAATTCAAGCTCAAGATCACCGATCGTAATAAAGGTCACGCGTAAGCCGCCGATAGGTTTCGGCGGTTGTGTGTGATAGACCACGCCGTATTTATCTGAGGTAAAACTTTCAACCGAAATATTCACTTCCATGTCAGTTTGTCGACTTTCGACGGCAAAGCCAAGCTTGTTTGCAAAGACGCGTTCGTCTTCTGCGACATCCGTACTCGCGATACCAAGATGATCAATGCGCTCAATGGCACCACTGAGGTGGACGGGAAGCGATAAGGGTTCGGTCAGCCGTACACGAACACCACAGGTTTGTGCAGGATCGATGGCAAAGCTGCGGCGCCCGTCTAAGCCCATTGTGGGGGTAGGTTTTAAAGAAAAATTCGTGAGCGCAGCCTCTGGGTTATCTAGACCAAAGGCAATGTGATGCACGCCCGGTTTGAGCTCACCATCAATCAGCGAATGGCCAAGCGGTACTACGGCTAACGCGCTTTGACCGATGCTAAACAAGGACACCTGGCCCTCGGCAGTATTGAAGTCGGTACGAGGGAGTTCGAAATATTTTTCGTATATTGAACAGGTGGTGTCAGGGTCGTTTGAAGCGACCGCAATGTAGGTGATTTGTGAGGCAAGCATGCTGCAATCCTTAGTGGGTGCTTTGAATGATCTTTTCTGCAATCAGGGTGTTGATATCAGCTTCTGACAGTCCGTATTCTTGCAGAACTTCTCGTGAATCAGCGCCGAGTTCGGGTGGTGCAGAGCGTATCGTTTTGCCACTAAAGGATTCCATTTTTAGAGGATTACCCACGAGTTTGAGTTTTCCAAGCTTGGGATGATCCACTTCTTCAACTAACCCAGTTTCAACAATATGCGGGTCTTTAAAGACTTGATCGAGCGTCAAAATTGGGCCAGCCGGGATACTCAGTTTGACGAGATCGAGTGTCCATTCCATTTTTTTACGTGTTGCAAATTTTTGATTCAAACGTTCTCTGACTTGATCCCGATGCTTACAGCGATTCGCGTTGTCTTTGAAGTCTGGGTGTGTGATCCAGTCTTCAATACCGAGTAACTGGCAGAGTTTGACCCACATATCTTCGGTTGCAGCCGCCATATTGAACGGGCCGTCGCTCGCCTCAAACATGCCATAGGGGCAGATGACAGGGTGGTCGTTACCGGCAACGCCAGGGGTGTCGCCCAGGCTCAGTTGACGTTGCCCCTGCACGGTCAGTAGGCCGATCAGACCGGCAAGTAGGGAGGTTTCAACCAGTTGGCCACGACCGGTGACCTGACGCTGAATGATGGCAGCCTGGATGCCCATCGTGGCCCACATACCGCCCACCACGTCGCCAATTGGGATGCCAACGCGCGTGGGGCCCGTTGCTGCCTGGCCAGTCAGACTCATGAGGCCCGACATACCTTGGGCGATTTGATCCATTCCGGGCCAGCTGCCGTACGGGCCCGTGTTGCCAAACCCTGTGATCGAGGCATAGATCAAACGGGGATTGAGCGCAGAAAGTGCCTGATAATCCATCTTCATATCCGCCATCACACCGGGCTTGAAGTTCTCGATAATGATGTCAGCTTGTTTGGCCATGGTGCGAATCAGTTCAAGCCCCTTTGGCTGCCTGAAATCGACTGCCAAACTGCGTTTATTTCGATGAATACTTAGGTAATAGACGCTGATGCCGTCTTGAAACGGCCCCCAGCCTCGCACCATTTCACCATTTGGCGTAGGCTCTATCTTGATGACATCAGCTCCGAGATCAGCCAAAATCATCGCACTGAAAGGGCCTGCCAATGCACGTGTTAAATCAAGGACCTTCAGTCCGGCGAGGGGCAAAGCTTTTGTATCTTCAGTTGTTGTCATAAAAGTGAGACGTTTTTGTTAGACTTTTTGCTGCTGATTCGCGAGCCGTAGTGATTCGATATACTAACTGGTTGTCATTGACTCTTTTAAAATGACGATCAGCACGCTGCATGGTGCTAGTTCGATCAAGGCTTTAGATTTAAAGGTACCCCACCAGCGCGCGGCCCAGTTTGCTTTGTGCTTATGACCAACAATGATCAGGTCACAATTGTTTTGTTTAGCATAGTCTGCGATCTGAACAGCAGGGTCACCGGTCAGTGCAACACCCTGAGCGTTATAGCCTGCGGCGCGAAGCGAACGAACGCCTATATTTAAAATTTCAGTTTGCACCTTTTGATCGTGCAGACTGTCATCGCCAACAAAAGCGCCTTCCATTCCGATTGAAGTATAAAAATTTGGGCTAACCGTTAGTAAGGTTATTTGTGCAGATGGCCAATTTGTTAGATCGTTACATTCGATTAAGGCTTTTTGATCAAGGTCAGAGCCGTCATAGGCAAGCAAAATATTTTTGTACATATCAGCCTCCAGAGTTTTTGCTAAAGGGGTGTTTCAGCAAATGCAGCGAGTTGCATCGCTAGCGTAACGGCTTCAAGCGCCTTCTGTTAGCAGGAGAAACCCTAGTTTTTTCGAACCTTGTCGAATGATCGCGAAAACTTATAACGTCTACAAGGGTTATCCAGTACACCGAGGTATTGTTAATTCGCAAGTAAATGGTCTCCCACTTCTGGCGCCGCTGGCCGCCAATTTTTGCGCATGAGACTAAAGATAGTCGGCACCAAAATCAAAGTCGCGACGCTCGCAAGCAGCATGCCTCCGATCACTGCTCGCCCAAGCGGAGCATTTTGTTCGCCACCCTCACTCAAACCTAAGGCCATTGGAATCATCCCCACAACCATCGCGAGGGCCGTCATGAGCACAGGACGCAAGCGCGCTTGTCCAGCTTCTAGCGCAGCTTCAATCGACGTTTTGCCTTGCTGCAAAATTTCGTTCGCGAACGAGATCATCAAGATACTGTTTGCGGTCGCCACGCCGACCGTCATGATAGACCCCATTAAGGATGGCACATTGAAGGTGGTCGAGGTGAGCATGAGCATCATCACCACACCGCAAAAGGCTCCGGGCAGCGCCATCAGGATGATGAGGGGATCGGTCCACGACTGAAAATTAATGACCAAGACTAAATACACGAGTAGGACAGCACCGAGTAGCCCGATACCTAGTTGAGAAAAGGCTGTATCCATCGTGCTTGCTTGCCCACCCAGTTCAATCGATACCCCTTTAGGTAAGTCTTTTGACATCTCTTTAATAATGGCTTTGATTGCGCTAGAGACCGAGCCAGTATCGCGCCCTTGTACGTTGGCCCTAATATTGAAGGTATTGAGCACATTCGTGTGTGACACTTGTGCCGCAGTTTGGCCGCGCACAACGTTTGCCACATTGCCAAGGTACTGGGTTGGAGCTGTGCCTTGGGAGGGCAAGGGGGTATTTACCAGATCATCGATGGTTTGTAGCTTGTTCAGTGGCGTTTGCACCACAATGTTGTAGGTGTGTCCCGATTTTGGATCGGTCCAAAAGTTCGGAGTGACCATAAAGCTCGAACTGGCTTGGATTAAGACGTTCTCGGCGACATCGCGCTGAGTGAAATTCATCTGAGCGGCCCGCTCACGATCGACCTCAATCTGTAAAACTGGCTGGTCCCTCCGTTGCTGGATATGGACATCCACTGCGCCTGGTATTTTGAGCATCTGCTCTTCTAATTTTTTCGCAAATCCGAACAAAACCTTCTCGCTCGCTAAGCCTGATACTCTGACATCAATGGGTGTTGGCAATCCTAAATTCAGAATCTGATTCATCATGTCGCCGGGTTGAAAATAAAACGAGAGTAAAGGAAATTTTTCAGGTAGTAGAGTCCTCAGTAAGCGCATATATTCTTGGGCGCCGCGCTTGCTATCAGGGCTGAGCGCGATCAAAATCTCTCCGTCCGCTGAGCTGACAGTGATGTTGTCGCTCATGGCAATGCTGTTGGCCGGAGGGATTCCAATATTATCCAAAACAACCGCAATGTCAGAGCCCGCCAGCTCACGAATGGCTTCTTGAACTTGGCTGAAATACACCGCGGTTTCTTCGATACGGGTCCCCGTGGGCGCAGAGACATGCAAGCGCAATTCGTTTGCATCAATCGTAGGAAAAAAATCTCGTCCTACAAACGGTACGCTCGCGCCAGCAATCAATACCGCAATCCCAAAAAATATCAGAATTTTTTTGGGATTTAAAAGCGACCACTTTAACGCGGCTATATAGCGCCGACTAAATAGTAAAAAGCCAGCTTCAAAAGTGGTCGAGACGCGTACAAAAATATTTTTTATATCGCTTGTCGCATTAGTAGCTGTATGCGTGAGGTGAGGTGTATTCCGCATTAAATAATGTGTCAACACAGGAACGAGTGTGCGAGACATGAAGTACGACGTCACAATTGCAAACACGACCGCCAGCGCCATCGGAACGAATAGATGTTTAGGAGGGCCAGTCAACAAGCCGATCGGTAAAAATACAATACAAATGCACAGCGTTGATACGAAGGCAGGAATGGAGATTTCGCGAGCACCATCTAGAATGGCTTGAATCAAATTTTTTCGCATCTCGAGATGTCGATGAATATTTTCAAGCGTGACTGTGGCATCATCCACCAAAATACCGACTGACAGCGCGAGCCCGCCAAGCGTCATTAAATTCAATGTGTGCCCAAAACTATAAAGAATAAATATTGACGTAAAAACACACACCGGAATCGAAACCACAACAACGACCATACTGCGCCAACTACCTAAAAACAGCAAAATAAGTAAAGAGGTCAGTCCCGCCGCAGTGAGGCCCTCGATCATGACGCCTTCAATAGCGTTGGTAACAAAAGGAGACTGATCAAAGAGGATCGAAAACTTGAGGTCAGAGGGTGTGGGAATGTTATCCAACCTCATTTTTGACTCGGCGATCACGTCAAGCGTGGACACGGAGCCTAATTTGCCCACAGAAACCAACGATGATTTATGACCGTTATAGCGAATTAAGTTGGTTTGGGGCATATTGCCGTCTCTGGCATGCCCAATATCTTCGACATAAACAATCTTGCCATTCACGCTTTTGATTGGCACCTTATTCATTAATTCCATCGTGGCGGGACTGCTATTGACTTTCAGCATGTATTCGGTTTTGTCAATCATGACCGAACCGGTGGGAAGAATTAAATTTTGCGCGTTCAGGGCACGATTCACATCGTTTGGCGTTACGCCAAGGGCCTGCATGCGAAGCGGATCGAGATCGATCGTGATGATGCGCGGTGTGCCGCCATAGGGTAAGGGGAGTTGAGCGCCGGCCACTGGGGCTAACGCCTGCCGCACAGTAAACATACCGAAATCAAAGAGCTCTGCCTCGCTCATTTCTTTGCTGTCTAGGGCAACGAGCATAACCGGTACGCTTGAGGGGTCATACACCAGGATAAACGGAGGCGTCGTGCCCAGCGGTAATCTTTTGAGGATCGTTTGTGATACTGCAGTGACCTGTGCAGTAGCCCGG
>JBAXLV010000080.1:0-8066 GCA_037134635.1 Alcaligenaceae bacterium | reverse complement strand
TGATGCCGTCGGGCAAGGTCTCTGAAGCCCCGATCGCCTGTTTTTTTATGGTCAGAGAAGGCAAGCTGATTACACCTAACATTGGTAGCAATATTTTAGAGAGCGTGACCCGCGACACCATCATTACCCTGTACGAAGAGGCGACGGGTCAACCTGTTGTTCAACGCGAGGTCGATCGCAGCGAACTTTATTTTGCTGATGAAGCTTTTTTGTGTGGAACGGGACAAGAGATTATTCCGGTGGTAAAAATTGATCGCTTGCCGGTCGGTGACGGTGCGATTGGGCCGATCACAAAGAAAATGCAAAAAATCTATTTCGATGCTGTTCGGGGCTTAACGCCAGATACGCATGGCTGGTTAACGCCTGTATGAAACGCGTTTCAGCGCGCATGGGGGCTGTTGATACCCCGGTCATGCCGGCGATCGCAGCCTTGGCGCGCGAGAATCCTGGCACAATCTCCTTAGGGCAGGGTGTCGTCAATTATGGCCCACCGGCTCAGGCAATCGCGGCTTTGCCGGGGTTGATGGGTGACGTTTCGCTGAATAAGTACCAGGCGATTATTGGCTATCCGGCATTGATTGATGCCCTGACCCAAAAACTGGCAGACGAAAACAACATACAGTGTGGATCAGAGTCAGTTGTGATGGTCACGGCCGGTAGCAACATGGCTTTTATGAACTGCATTCTTGCGGTGTCTGATCCGTGTGATGAGTTTATTTTGCCAATGCCATTTTATTTCAATCAAGAAATGGCAATTCGGATGTGTGGTTGTGTGCCAGTACCCGTCGCAGTCAATGACGACTGGAGCCTGAATGTTCAAGCTGTAGCGGCAGCGATCACACCGCGCACCCGTGCGATTGTGACCATTTCTCCCAACAATCCCACCGGAGCGGTCTATTCAAAAGAGTCGTTAACGGCCATCAACATCTTGTGCGCTGAAAACGATATTTATCACTTTAGTGATGAAGCCTATGAATACTTTACCTATGACGGCGTGCAGCACTTTTCACCAGCGTCCTTGCCTGGTGCGCAGCGACACACAATCTCGTTTTACTCGATGTCAAAAAATTATGGCATGGCGAGTTGGCGGATTGGTTATGTGGTGTTTCCGGTCGATTTGCTCGATGCGATGAATAAAGTGCAAGATACGAATTTGATTTGTGCGCCTGTCGCCTCGCAGTTATTGGCCATCGAGGTCTTGAAATTCGGTCGCGCCTGGGTGCAACCAAAAATAGATGCGCTCGCAGCAGTACGTCAAAATGTTTATCAAATTCTTGAGGGCTTGGGCGACTTGGTACAATTTCCGCGAACGCAAGGCGCATTCTATGTATTGCTAAAATTGCCTGGCTTGCGGGCCGGTGAAGATCGTTTGGCGTTTAATCGTACGATGGCGCAACAATACAAGGTTGTTTCAGTGCCTGGATTCACCTTCGGTTTAGTCGAAACGCAACGCGCGAACTATCAGCGACTGTCGTATGGGGCACTTCAAGCAGAAAGTGTCACTGAGGGCGTCACGCGCTACGTGGCTGCTGTGAAGGGTTGGTATAAACATTCAGGGCATTGACATTGTTTACGACGATATTGACTTCGCATCTTTCAATAGATGCCATCACCTTTTGGTTGGCCATCATTGCGACAATGGCCTTTGCAGTGACGGCAGTTTTGGCAATTGCTGAACGAGGCGTTGATATTTTTGGTGTAATGGTCTTGGGCGTCATTACCGCGGTCGGTGGCGGTACCCTGCGCGATGTCATCCTTGGGGTTGAGCCATTTTGGGTTGTGGATTTGGTCTTTATCCAGGTCGCAATCATTTCAAGTCTTTTGGCATTTTTTGGGCGCACATTCTTCACACAACCTCAGGTTTTTTCGCTGATGCTCTATCTTGACGGGCTAGGCGCCGCTTTGTTCGGTCTTCAAGGTGCGATGAAAGCGTACGAAATGAACTTTGGCTGGCCTGTGGGGCTCATTATTATGGGCGTCATCACTGCGATTGGTGGGGGCATCATGCGCGATGTCATTGCAGGTCGTAAAACGCTCTTGATGTCGACAGAGCTGTATGCGATTCCGGTGGCGCTTGGGTGCTTGTTGTTGATCGTTGGTTTGCGCGTATACCCTGCATACGAAGTTCAAGTGTTGCTGTGCTGCACGTTAGCCACTTTTTTAATGCGTGCGGCTGCGATTCATTGGGATTTAAAGGTACCGGTATTTTTAGTGACTCACTCTAGGTCTGAGTAAAGGGCTCGTATGAATCCTGGTAATCAGGCCTGTGTTTGTGGTCGAAAAAATAAAAATACGCTACTTTCATTCGCCAAGTGTTGCGAGCGCTATCTTGATCATTTTGATACGACACCAGCCCCGAGTGCTGAGTATCTGATGCGCTCGCGCTACAGCGCTTTTGTACTTGAACGTGCTGATTACCTTCAAAACACCTGGCATCAAACAACGCGCCCGTCAGAGCTGACGTTTGAACAAGACGTGAAATGGCTTGGGCTCGACGTTCGTGCTTATCGCCTCATTGATCCTGAACATGCAGAAGTCGAGTTCGTCGCCGCGAGCCGTCTGAAAGGTCGTCCGATACGATTGCACGAACTTAGTCGTTTTGTACGAGAAGACGGACGATGGTTTTATGTTGACGGTACGCAGCTTTAAAGTGCGGGTAGCGCTGAGTCTGTGACCCGTATTTTTCTATTGCGCAACAAAGTTATGTTCACGAATCAAACGTGCCCAGCTCTGCGAATAGGCGCGCTCGCGCTGGGCGAGCATTTCAGACGACATGAATTCGACTGTTAAACCTAACGCCTGCAAGCGCTCATAAACCTGAGGCTGTGCAATGGTTTTTGCAAGCGCGGTTGAATAACGCTCAATGATTGTTTGCGGTGTGCCGATCGGTGCAAAGATGCCGTAATACGGTAAGTCTTCAAAACCCGGTAAGCCGAGTTCAGTCAAGGTTGGCACGTCGGGCAATAGTGACTGTCGCTGGCTTCCTAAGACGGCAACCATGCGAACCTTATTGGCTTTAATGTATTCAATAAAGTCGGGCACTGACGCCACGCCAGCAGAAATTTGGTTACCCAGCATATCGGTGAGCATCGGCGCGCTTCCACGATAGGGGATCGCTTGCAAGTCAAGTTTAGTGTGCACAGCGATGGCTTTGACTAAAAATTCTGGGACTGAGGCAGGGGCTGGAACGCCGATTGCTCGTTTGGCTGGTTCTTGCGTTTGTAGCCAGTCAAGGTACTGTTTAAACGAAGTCGCGGGTGAGCCGCCTGACACGGCCAGGCCGTTGGCGAATGAGGCAAAGCCTGCGACCGGAACAAAATCCTGCTGAGGCTGAAACCCTGGATTTTTGAGTACCAAAGGCAAGATTGAAATCGTGTGGTCGTGCGATAAAAAGAGTACCGAACCATCTTTGGCTGCAGTCTTTAGCGCTTGTGCGGCAATCTGTCCGCCTGCACCAGCTTTGTTTTCAACAATGATGCTAAGCCCTAAGTCTTGACTAAGATGCTCGCCCAACAAACGCGCAATCGCGTCGGTGCCACCCCCCGCAGGAAATCCGACCATCAGGCGAATCGCGCCAGGCTGTGCCTGGGCGACCACTGCGCATAAAAGTAAGAATAAACCGGTGATGAGGCGCTTCATACGGGTCTTGTCTTGTGTCGAAGACGGCGCGTTATTCGACGCCGTGGAGTTCGACTTCAAAGACCAAGGTTGCATTGGGAGGAATCACACCACCCGCACCGCGTGCACCGTAGCCCATTTCAGGGGGGATGATCAGGGTGCGTTTGCCACCAATTTTCATGCCGGCGACACCCTCATCCCAACCTCGGATGACGTGGCCTGCGGCTAACGGAAAATCGAATAACTGGCCGCGATCAAGCGAACTGTCAAATTTTGCGCCTTTTTGATCTGCGGCTGAGGCATCAAAGAGCCAGCCGGTGTAATGGACAGAAACTTGTTTACCTGGCGTGGCTTCAGCACCAGTGCCCAGTGTTGTATCGATTTTTTGTAATTCAGTCACGTTTGGCTACCTTTTGATAGAAAAAATGGGCAACAGGCCCATTAACAAGAAAACAGTATATTCCGGTTCGTGCAAGCTGAGTTCTGGTTATGATCAGGCTTCAGAACTTTTTAAAAACTACGGAGACAAGACCATGATTTATGAACTTCGCGTTTATCACGCTGCCCCGGGCAAGTTGCCTGCCCTGATTGAACGTTTTGCCAACCACACGGTGCCAATCTGGAAAAACCATGATTTTCGCCCAGTCGGTTTTTGGACCGTTGATATCGGTGAGAACACCAACGATTTTTATTACATGCTTGAGTGGGACGATATGAATCATCGTGATCGTGCTTCAGCAACGTTTATGGCCGATCCCAAATGGTTAGCGGCTCGCGCAGCGTCTGAAAAAGATGGCGCCTTGCTGGCTGGGGTGTCGCGCACTATTTTGAAACCCACTGAGTTTTCGAAACTGAAATAACCATCGTTTTCCTTCGGAGGTCATTCATGACAACCATTCGTTCACTGACCGCGCGCGCGGTCTTTGCGCCGATCAAGCGCCCCTTGAAAACGTCAACGGGTGCCGTTAGCCAGGCGCCAATGGTATTGATTGATCTCACGACCTCTGAAGGGGCAGTGGGACGCAGTTATTTATTTTGCGTCACGCCACTGGCGCTTAAAGCGCAAGTCGCTTTGCTCGACGATATGGCAACCTTATTGGTCGGGCAACCGCTTGTACCTTTTGAAATCGAACGTCTGCTGAATCAACGCTTTACGCTGTTAGGTGCGGTCGGTTTGGTTGGGATGGCCATCTCTGGCATCGATATGGCGGTATGGGATGCCTTGGCCATTCAGGCCAATCAACCCCTTGCTTGTTTGTTAGGTGGGCAACTCAAACCTATTACGGCATACAACAGCTGTGGTTTGGGCTTGACGGGACAGCAGGCGGATTTAACTTCCTTAGCGCGTGAGGCCAACGAGTTGTTAGCGGGTGGCTTTTCTGCGATGAAGTTGCGTCTTGGTTATGCGAAATTAAGTGATGATGTTGCCGCTGTGAAGGCGGTGAAGGGTGCTCTACCCGAGGGCACGCAATTGATGACGGATTACAACCAGGGCTTGGATCCAAGCGAAGCGATTCGTCGTGGTCACGCGCTCGATGATTTAGGGTTGACTTGGATTGAAGAACCCGTACGTGCAGATGATCATGCGGGCTGTGCACGCGTGGCGGCTGCACTGAAGACGCCTGTGCAAATTGGTGAAAACTATTGGGGCTCTCGCGATATGTCGCGGGCCATCGCTGCGCAAGCCAGCGACTATGTCATGCCTGACTTAGAGCGTATTGGTGGGGTGTCCGGTTGGCTGCGCGCTGCAGCGATTGCTGATGCAGCGGCGTTACCGATGTCGACGCATTTGTTTCCAGAGGTGAGCGCGCATTTAATGTGCGTCACGCCGACCGCACACTGGCTTGAATATGTGGATTGGGCCAATCCCATACTCAAGACTCCGCTTGAGATCAGCGGGGGCCAGGCGGTGTTGCGCGCGGTGCCAGGTTCAGGCCTAGAGTGGGATGAGGTTCAGGTAAAAAAATACGCGTATTGATTAATCGACTTTGATTCCACTTGCTTTGATGACTTCGCCATAGCGTTTGCGATCGAAATTAATACGCGCTGTGAACTCTTCAGTAGTCATGATCAAGGGTGTAGCGCCTTGTTTAATTAAAACGTCACGCGTGTCGTCTTGCGATAAGACTGCACGAATATCGGCGGCCACTTTACCGATAATGACGCTTGACGTGCCTGCAGGCGCCAACATCCCAATCCAAGAACCTGTATCAAAGCCCGGTACGCCGCTTTCTGCCACAGTGGGAAGCTCTGGTAGCGCCAGCGAGCGATTGGCACTGCTGACGGCGAGCCCGCGTAGTTTGCCTGAGCGAACAGCGCCACTTCCCTCGAGTACGGTTGCAAAGAGTAGATTCACATGGCCTGCCATTAAGTCTGCAACGGCAGGACCGCCACCCTTGTAGGGTACGTGCAATAAATCAATGCCCGCCGAACTCTTGAGAATTTCTGCAGCCAGGTGAGGCGCGCCGCCCGCACCAGAGCTGGCATAACTAATTTTTCCGGGTTCGGCTTTTGCGGCAGTGATGAGTTCTTGTACCGACTTGAAAGGCAACGAGGGCGTCACCAACAACACAAGTGGCAACTCAGCAATCATCGTGATGGGTTCAAAGGCCGTATCGGGGTTGTAAGGCAACTTGGCGTATAGCGCTGGGTTGACAGATTGTGTCCCCACGTTGCCCACAAGAAGGGTGTAGCCATCTGGTTTTGCCTTTGCGACAGCATCGGCACCTAACTGGCCTGCTGCGCCACCGCGATTTTCAACGATGATGGATTGCCCCCATTTCGCAGAAAGTTTTTGCGCGACGATGCGCGCGCCGATATCAGTACCCCCACCCGGTGGAAACGGCACGATGACGGTGACCGATCGGGTGGGATAGATTTGGTCGTTATTGGTTTGCGCCAGCGTGCCACTTGAACCTAGCGCGAGCAGGATCAAACTAAGAGGAACGAGATTTTTTTTGAACCAGATTACAAGCATGATGCGGCCTCCGCTGAATTTTTATTATTCTTGCTTTAAAACCGCGCGAACAACCTGAGGTGTGAAGCACCCCAGGTGAACGCGTTTAGGCCGAGCGCGCTTTTTCAGGAAAGGGCCAGGGCTTACCGGGTGGAACTGGCTCTTCGCCTAAGCTTAGTAACATTGCGATGGTGACGTACGTGCCGCTGACGGCAATGATGTCAACAATTTGTTGCTCGCCTAAAACTGCTTTGGCGCTATTAAAAAGTTCGTCACTAATTTCATGGTCTCGTGTCATGGTCGTGCACACGTCGTAGACAGCCGCTTCATCAGGCTGCATATTGCGCGGACGAATACCTGCTTTGATGTCATCAGCGACATGTGCAGGCAAGCCTTCACGCAGCGCGATGGGGTAGTGCGCATGCCATTCAACTTGCGAGGTCCAGATTTTGGCTTGAATCAAAATAGCCAACTCGCTTAAACGCATTGGTATGGATGAATTCCAGCGCAGGTAGTCAAGTAGTTTTTTCATGCGATCTGCAAAAACAGGGCTTCGCAGCATCACGTTATAAGGGCCGGCTAAGCCGACGCTTGAAATCTTCATGATATCGCCCGCTAAATCACGCGCTTCAGGCGCAACGGTGTCTAGGGTGAGTTGTGTAAAACGTTTTGAAGTAAAGGTTGCCATAAGGTCTCCGTGTTGGTGGGTCAATCATAGGCTAAAAATATAGAGGGCGGTCGGCCGTTGCGTTTGACTGATTGCGCACTTACTGGATGCTGGTCTTTGTGCGCTGCAAAAGATCTTTATATTGCTTCGTATCTTTAATCCAAAGTGCTCGCATCTCAGCCGGACTCGAGGTGCGAACCTCCATGCCTTGTGCTGCTAAGGTTTCGACGATTCTCGGTGCTTGCGCGGCCTTGAGGACGCTAGCGTTGAGTTGAGCAATGATGGGCTGGGGCGTACCGGTAGGTGCAATGACGCCCTGCCAGGTGTAGGCTTCGAAACCCAAAAGCCCAGCTTCGGCAACGGTCGGAATATTGGGCGTCGCTTGGCTACGTTGACTGCCCGTGGTGGCTAGCAAACGTAGTCGACCTTCTTTGACATGATCCATGTTGCCCACCAATGAGGTGAACATTATATCGACGCGGCCTGCAAGCAAATCAATCAGGGCAGGGCTCGCACCCTTGTACGCCACATGTACGATGTCAATGTTGGCTGCGACTCTAAAAGCCTCGCCGGCAAGGTGTTGGGCGGTGCCGTTGCTTGACGAGGCAAAGTTGATTTTTCCTGGATGTTGTTTGGCGTAGGCAATCAGCTTTTCAGTGCTGTCTAGTTGTGCCTGAGGCGCGACTAACAGACCAAGCGGCTGAATGGTGGTGAGCGCAATCGGTTCAAACTCTGTGACTGGATCATAGGTGGGCGTGTCATGCAGCAGTGGGGTAATCACAAACGCATTGGTGCCAAAGAGTGAGGTATAGCCGTCAGCAGGCG
>JBAXLV010000079.1:0-8068 GCA_037134635.1 Alcaligenaceae bacterium | reverse complement strand
CATAGTTGTACTTGCCAGGACTCGCCCGAACCAGCGCAACGAGTTCGCTTAATGTTTTCGCTGGAAATGCGGGGTTGACCACTAACGCATTCGGACCTTTTGCAATCATGCCAATATGGGTCAGACCATCAATAATGTCGTACGGCATTGCGCGATAGAGTGTGGCATTGATCCCTTGACTGCCCACGCCCGACACCAACAAGGTGTACCCATCGGGTGCCGCTTTCGAGACAAAATCCGAACCAATGTTGCCGTTAGCACCCGCCTTGTTTTCTACAACAACCACCTGACCCAACAACTCAGACATTTTTTGAGCAACTAAACGGCCCATATTGTCCGTCGTACCGGCCGGCGGCATCGGAACAATCAGACGGATCGACTTAAGGGGGTAATCTTGTGCCCAGGCATTTATACAAACGACAGTCAGAAACGCCTTCAACACAAACGAAGCAAGAATTTGGATTGGTCGCATTGATTTACCTATTTTTATTTTGATCCATTTCGAGTTAGACGATCTTAGCGCTAATTTAAGCAACTCGTGCGCTAGGCTAATATTTAAACAAATATCGCGCCGCAGCATCGCAGCAAATACATCGAAATTTACCTTCGCCTTTTAAATGCCTTTAGATGCGAGAATCACGTGCGAAATGCTAAACATTGAGTTATCGTATTTCAATGAAATCTATCCACATTGATCGCAACCGTCGCCTCAAAGATGACCCAGGCACTGGGCACAACCGCTGGCATCCCGATATTGAGCCACTCATCGAGATCGCTCCAGGTGAAGAAATCCTGCTCGAAACACGCGATGCGTCTGATGGCCAGGTCAAACCCGGAATGAAGTTTGAGGATTTGGCCCGTCATGACAAGAAGGCTGGGCATCCCCTGACTGGTCCCATCTTCGTTCAGGGCGCACAACCCGGTGACATCCTAGAGGTTGAATTTGTAGATCTGATCCCCCAGCGTCACGGCTGGACGGTGATTCGGCCCGGAGCCGGCTTTCTACGTGAAATTTTCGATGCGCGCTTTCTTGCGCATTGGGAAGTCGACAACGGTTTTGCACGTTCTCCCCAGATTCCGGGGGTCAAAATCCCCGAAGGGATCTTTATGGGTACGGCGGGCGTCGCACCTTCGCACGAACAATTAGTGAAATGGAATGCGCGCGAAACCGATTTGGTTAAGCGCGGCGGTATTGCGCTATTGCCAGATGCCCAGGATGCGGTCCCCGCGCGTGAACCGATCGCAAGTAGCGGCTTGCGCACCATGCCACCACGTGAAAATGGCGGCAACGCAGATATTAAGCAACTCACACGCGGCTCGAGGCTACAACTACCTGTTGGCGTGAGCGGCGCTTTGTTTTCACTTGGAGACGCGCACTATGCACAAGGCGATTCTGAGTGCTGTATCACGGCCATCGAAATGGGCGCCAGCGCGGTGGTGCGCTTCCGTCTGTTAGCGGGTGAAGCGGCCCGGCGCAAGACACGCTTTCCACGCTTCTCACACCCGGGGTACTTCGCGTCGCCACAATGGGCCGCACCTCATAATTTTGTAGCAACAACGGGCCTGCCGATTCGCGATGATGGCACGCAAGAGTGCGAAGATCTCACGCTTGCTGCGCGAAATGCGTTGCTTGAGATGATCGCGCTACTGGGTGAACGTGGATTCAGTCGCGAACAAGCTTATGTGATTTGCTCGCTTGCAGTCGATTTGCGCATCAGCAATGCGGTTGATCTACCAAACGTCTGCGTCAGCGCCTTGCTGCCAGAAGCGATTTTTGAAAAATAAAAGTGAACCGACCCAACGCGTTTATGCAACGTTAATTTAACCGACGCAACTTCGGTGGGTTATTCACAAAAGGCTTCACGCCCAAGACCTTATTGATTTCATTTGGATAAATTAGCTTACCGCGCGTAATCACCGCTGCAACTTTTCGAATGTCTTCAATGTTGCGCGTCGGATCACCATCGACCAGAATTAAATCCGCAAGCTTTCCGGCAGCGATCGTACCGCGATCAGAAAGCGTGTTGGTATATTTTGCGCCGTTGTAGGTGGCGATCTGAATCGCCTGCGCAGGCGTCAAGCCCGCCTTGACGTACAAGGCCAGTTCACTATGCAAGGTAAATCCTGCCAAAGCGTCAGTGCCCGCTACAAGTGGTACACCCGCGCGATACAAAAGACCCACAAATTCAATCATTTTTTTATAGGATGCGTCATAGCGTTTAGCCGTTTTATCATCCGGAATAATCATCGTGGATGTTCTAAAACTGCGACGTAAATCGAGTGGCATAAAATCAGCGATTGACTTATATGGATCAGCGATTTCACCATTACGCTGCTTAATAAAGTCAAAGGTCGCGAGTGTTGGGTCAACCACGATCTTCTTGCTGCGTAACTTCTCAATAAACTCTTGCACCTCGACCGAGTTCAAATCAAGATCAGCAGCTTTCTCTGCTGGCAAATAAAAGCGTTCAAGCGTTCGGGTATCGGTGTTTGGTTTCGATAAAAAATTTAATAAGAGCTGATTAATATGATGCAACTCATCAAAACCTGCGTCAACCACATCATCAGCCCTCATAAAGGCTGGCACATGACCGCTCACTTTCATCCCGCGCTTGTGCGCATATGAAATCGTCTCAGGAATCAGTTCACGCGGAAACGAGTTGTAAACTTTTAACTGAGGATAGCTACGCAACGCGTACCAATCAACGGCATGCTTGATATCACTCAGATCGCTGATCAAAATGCCATCATGCGCAGCATAAGCACTTTCGCCTTCTACAAAACCAGCGGGAAGCACGCGCGGTGAGAGCAGCTTGCCTTCAGCTGTTTCATCGATCATTTTTTGCATTTCAGCGTTAGAGTTACCCAAATCACGTACCGAGGTAACGCCAGCCGTCAGGTGATAAGAAGCCGACCATCGATTGATATGCGTATGCATATCAAACAAGCCAGGCAACATCACCCGCCCTCCGGCATCAATTTCACCCTCAACAGTTGTTAAATAAACACCTGTTGGATGTATCCCAGTAATAAGCCCCCTTAATACATAAACATCTGACGGGGCGGAAAGCGTCATAGTCTCTGAGTTAAAAACGCGCGTATTACGGATAACAATCAAACCTCGCATCTCATACTGCAGTTGTCTGGCCCGCTGCTCAAGTATGACGGAGGCCGCTTCTTCTTGTCGTTTTTTTAATTCGATTAAGTTGGCCTCCCAACCCTCTTTAATCACCGCAAAGTTACCCGGCAAGATGGCTGCAAACAAATGCGTTTCTGCAGAGGTAGTCGCCCAAAAAAACTGTGGACTTAGACCGATCCCAGTTTGCATCACCAGCTGCACGACCTGCGACTCGTCTTTATTTATCACCACCGCTTCGGCGAGTCGCTGCTGTGACAGCGTGCCTTCAGGCAATAGCCGAAGTGTGCCGGTTCTTGAGGCCGCTAAAGCCGTAATCATGAGAGAATTGACTTCAAAAGAAGCGTCAAGAGGTAAATAAAATGCGGGGCCTCTTAGGCGTCTAGAACCTCGTTCGGATTTTGAGCTCCACTCTGCTATCGCACCTCGGCGAGAAAATCGCTCGTCGACCGCGCCGCCCATCTCTGAACTGCCGGTGACTTTGTAATCGAGCATGGTTTGGTCAGGTCCAATCTTGATGATCTCGTCAAGCGTTGGGCCGCGTCCATTTTCTTTAAAGTCAAAATGAACCTTAATGGTGTCTAGGCTTGGGCGCTCAACAATTTGCTCTCCCGCAATTGAGCCGTTATCGAGCAATATGACGTATCGGATTGTTTTTAACGCCTGCGGCTGGCCCTTGACCGGCGAAACCACAACAAGCAAAAACAGAAGCAACCACTTAAACATGTTTCAACACGGGAACACCACAGGTATGATCTTAGTTGGCTCAAGCGCTTGAAACTCAACCTGAACTGAAAGACCCAGGCTGAAAATTATACTGGTTTACCTTAAACCACTAGCTTTAGCGCCAAAAGTCTTGTTGTATCCTGTTAGCTTCTTGGCTTAACCCCCCTTAATGCACAAGTAAAAAACAAAACATGGCATCACATTTGCGGATTTTGGGCTGTAGTGGAGGAATTGGTAAAAATCTCCGAACCACGTCACTATTGCTGGATGACGATGTCTTGATTGACGCAGGAACTGGCGTTGGCGATCTTTCTCTGGACGAGATGGCGAAGATTGACACGATATTTTTGACCCATAGCCATCTGGATCATATTGTGAGCGTGCCGCTATTAATTGATTCAGTGGGTGCGCGTCGCGACAAACCCGTACGCGTTTTGGGATTAACCGCAACAATTGAGGCGCTAAAGCAGCATATTTTTAATAATGTGATTTGGCCAGATTTCTCGAAGATTCCAAGCGTTGATCGGCCGTTTCTTAAGCTGGGCACATTAAATCTGGGTGATGTCATCACTGTTGGGGCCAGACAAATCACCGTCTTACCGGCTAGCCATAGTGTTGCTGCCGTTGGCTATGCCATCACGACCGAACAGTCGACGCTCGCCTTTACCGGTGATAGTGGCCCCTGCCCGGCCTTTTGGGACGCCCTAGGAACGCTGCCAGGCCTCAAACACCTGATCGTCGAAACATCGTTCACAGACAAGGATCATGTCTTAGCCGAGTTATCGAGTCACTATTGCCCGATTTCGCTTTCACAAAGTTTTCAACCCCTTGAGCCTGCGGTACAGCTCTGGATCTCACATTTGAAACCCGGACAGGCCGAACAGATCATGGCTGAACTGAATCACACCGAGCGCTTGGCAAAAAAAACGCCCAAAGCCCTCGTCGCAGGTCAAGTGCTCGTGTTCTGATCTGACCCCTGGCTTTGATCCGATGCATTGGCTTCAACGGACGCTTGGCTTTGATCTGATGCGATGCTTTCTTCGGACGGTTTATTGATCTGATTCTTTTTTCGAGCAGTCAGCTTGTCCCAAACCGCTTGGATTTTAAGTTCAAGTTGCACCGGCGGAAAGGGTTTAACAATGTAGTTCGAGACCCCAACCTTAATCGCCAACATGACTTGATCCCGCTGCCCCTCAGCCGTCACCATAATAAAAGGCAAATCCTTGAAATTTTCTGATTGCCGAACCGCAATCAAAAGATCAATACCCGATAGGATCGGCATATTCCAATCGCTAAACAAGAGATCAATAGGTGTCTCAGCATTGAAATGATCGTTCAAAATAGTGAGCGCTTCTTTGCCGTTGGATGCGACAAGAACATTTTGATAGCCAAGACTCTTGAGTTGTCTGGCTACGAGGTCTCGCATTTTTGGCATATCGTCAACTATCAGAAGACGACTCGATTTAGGAAACATGTCCCGCCCCTTCTGTCGGAGTGAGCGGTAGCTTGATACGAATCGTAGTGCCTTCGCCTAACAAACTTTCAATGACTAAATCACCAGATTTCGACAAGACAAACTGGTTCAAGGAATCTAAACCAACACCATAGCCCGAGTACCGCGATACCAAAGTGGCCGTCGTAAACCCTGGCAATAGCAGGATGCGCCACAACTCTCCAGATTGCTCGAAGCGGCTCACCGCCTGCCGATCTATGTTTGATTGACCCCTTGCTCTCTGGGGCAGACTATCCATATCAATACCACGGCCATCATCACTAATTTCTAATTCTAATATGTTATTCGAAACAGACACGGTGCCCTTAATCAGACCTTCCCGGGCTTTGCCTTGGTCCTCACGCTCTTCTGGGCGTTCAATACCATGCGCGAGCGCGTTATCAATCACATGAACAAGCACACTCGACAGTTCTAAAAACAAATCCTTATTGATGCTACCACCAGTTCCAGCACTCTCAAATCGAGCTTTCTTCGATAACGAGCGTGCCATCAAATCAACTTTGATATTCCAGTTATTAAAGAGTTGCAACGCATCACGCGCCTGTGCAGCTTCAATAATGGCAAGCGCCTGCGGCAGCGCCGCGGCCTTGACGTGCTCTTTTAACGACGCAAAATCTTGTTGTGAAAGCACGACGCCTTTTAAGCGTTTCAACAGCGTTTCACCAATTTTGTTTTGCAAGTTATTAGCATGAAGTAATTGATCTTCAAGCTGAAGCAAACTGATGCCGAAATCTTCTTTAAAACGTTTTACGAGAACTGGCAAATCCTGGGTTGCATTTTCGGCAATCCGGGTCTCGAATTCACGAATTTGTATGGCCATTTCATCGCAACAACGCGCCACGGACTCGAGCCCGAATATGCCTGACATGCCTTTGACGCTATGCACTGAGCGCATCGTGATTTCTATTTGTTGCGCTAGGCGAGCAGGCATAATCGCAGCGCTTGAGTTATGAAGCTCACGACAATCAGATAGCGCTGCCGTCATTAAATCAAGCATATTCAGAAACGTCTCGGGATCACCGTAAATGCGACCCAACACAGCTTGTTCATAATGCAGTGCTGCATTGCTCAACTCAAGTTGACGCAATGCAGTCACATCCTCAATTCCTACGTCGACTGCCTCGATTTCACCTTGTACATTCGTCGAGGGGTGATATGTCAGCATAAAATCACGCCGCACGCCCTCGAAGTCTAGCCGGTACTCAGTGGTCAGCAAGGCCGTGAGGTCATGAAAAGGGACCAAACTATCAGCAAATAGCGTACTGTAAATTTCTAACCACAGCTCTAACTCTTTAGGATCTTGCATCTTCAACAACTCGGGAAACGAGCGGCCGACAAGATTGGCTTCACCAAAATACCTTAAACATTTTTCAGAATATTCTTGGGTAATCTTTGCAGACTTGTCCAACTTCATGAAGCCCTGCGGAATATGGGCCAACACCTCGCTCAAGCGTTTGTTCGATGCCCCCAAACGCTGACTTGTTTGGGTAAAGAGGGTTTGCCATAGTTTTGGCACCGTTGAGAGCACTTCAAGAAAAGGCACCCGGTCGACACTCAGAATTGTGCAGTCCTGTATCGAGGCAACCGTTGCAGAGCAATGACTACCTGGCACCAAGCATGACATCTCGCCGAAACATTGAATGTTATCGACTTGGGCAATAATCTCACCATTAACGATGACATGCACCGCACCAGCAACAAGCCAGAAAACCCGACTCGCCGGCTCGCCTTGGACAAGCAGCTGCTGGCCATTGGGCACACGAACTTCTTGCAGTCTCGACGCAAGCAGCTCTAGCTCGTGATCAGACAGATCTTTAAAAAGAGCGGTCTTTCGAAGAATTTCAAAACGACTCTGGGGAGGAGACGCGTTGTCTGGTTGTGAAGATTTCGTATCCATGGTGACACATCTTAAACATGCGGGGCCCTACTTATTCGCAAGATCAACACCATTTTTACCCCGTAAATTTCCGGCAACCCCAACATTGAACCCAATCTAGTCGGCCCTGATGTCCAGTGCCTGAACCAGTTTTTTATATTTCACCAATTCATCTTGCACAAAAGTAGCGAATGCCTCGGGCGTTGCGGCACCTTCGGTTTGCAAGCCCTGCTCTTCTAGCGTTTTTTTCGTCTTAGGATCAGCCATGGCGGCCTTGACCGCCCGATCAATTTGCACCACCAGCGCAGGCGGCATGCCTTTAGGTCCCATAATCGAATACCAATTTGTCACGTCAAACCCATTAATACCAACCTCAGAGAAGGTAGGGATATTTGGCAACTGAGGCAAGCGTTGCGGCGTTGAAATCGCGAGCGCTTTGAGCTTGCCAGAACGTATTTGCTCAAGCACGGGGGGCAAGGTATCAAAATTCATGGTGATTTGACCCGCCAGTAAATCAATAATTGCCTGCCCACTGCCTTTGTAGGGAATGTGATTAAGCGAAATACCGGCAATTTGTGAAAACAAAGCGCCCGCTAAATGCTGCGTGCTTCCGATCCCGGAAGAACCATAGGTCAAGACCCCAGGTTTGGCCTTCGCCACTGCAATGAGCGCGGCAACCGTATCGGCTGGCACGACCGTGTTCACCACCAATACATTTGGGACATAACCCAAGTACGTAATCGGCGTAAAGTCAGTCGCCGGGTTGTACGGGATATTTTTTAAGACAAACGGCGAAATCGCATTTGAATTTGAATGG
>JBAXLV010000078.1:0-8107 GCA_037134635.1 Alcaligenaceae bacterium | reverse complement strand
TCCCGTTGTCGTCATACAAAACGACCAGTTTGCCTAAGCGCAGCGTGCCCGCCAGCGAACACACTTCGTGCGAAATACCTTCCATCAAACAGCCGTCGCCCACAAAGGCATAGGTGTGATGATCTACCACGGCATGTTCAGGGCGATTGAACTCGGCGGCTAACAGCGCTTCGGTTAACGCCATCCCCACCGCATTGGCCAAGCCTTGACCAAGCGGCCCCGTTGTTGTTTCAATGCCAGGCGTAATCCCAACCTCTGGGTGCCCCGGCGTTTTAGAGTGCAGTTGCCGAAACTTACGCAACTCGTCCATCGGCAGGTCGTAACCTGTCAGATGCAGCAGTGCGTAAATCAACATCGAGCCATGACCGTTTGACAGGACAAAGCGGTCGCGATTGGCCCAGGCCGGATCAGCCGGATTGTGGCGCAAATGACGTGTAAACAGCGCTTGCGCCATTTCAGCCATCCCCATCGGGGCGCCGGGGTGTCCAGAGTTGGCTTGCTGGACTGCATCCATGGCAAGGGCACGAATGGCATCGGCCAATTTAACGGGGACAGCAGTAGTTGAGTTCATGCGAAGGATCCCGTCTAAACAAGCGCAGGAAAAATAGGTTACAAAACGTAGGAGTTTAGCACCCGTACAACCCCTTACCCCCACCCGAGCGCCCGAATGGCAGATCCACGCTTTTACTGTTCTGAGCCGATTTCTAGTTGCCAGGCCCTCGAGCTACCGGCTGCGTTGGCCCACCACGTGCGGGTCCGGCGCCTAGAGGCCAACAGCACCTTGATTCTGTTTGACGGCAGAGGTGGCGAGATTGCGGGCACCTTACATTTTCAAGATAAAAAAGCCTCGGTTCTGCTCGGGGAACACCGTTCTACGGAGTCCGAACTCAACGGAGAAATCACCCTGCTACAGGGGCTTCCCGCTGGCGACAAAATGGACTGGATTATCGAAAAAGCAGTAGAACTGGGTGTCACCAAAATCATTCCAGTCGCAGCGCAACGCAGTGTACTTAAACTATCGGGGCCTCGTCTTGAAAAACGACTCGAACACTGGCGAGCCATCATTGTGTCGGCCTCTGAGCAATGCGGCCGCAACCGCCTCATGCAAATCAGGGCTCCGCAGAGTTTCGAGCAGGCCATATCGGAAGCCCCGCCTGGCCTGCACCTCTTGTGCGACCCAGAGGCCGCGCACACCCTGGCCGAACAGCTCACAGCAGAGAACAAAACACAAAAAAATATTCGCTCAGTGAGCCTGCTCATCGGGCCCGAAGGGGGCTGGAGCCCAGAGGAAACCTCTGTCGCGGCTGCGCAACAGGTTGTGGCTGTCAAATTTGGTCTACGGGTGCTGCGCACAGAGACAGCTGGCATCGCACTCGCAGCAGCGACGGCTGCGCTTCTAGGTTGGTAAGACCCTAAAACGAACGCATTAAGCGGGCTCGTCGCTCCAGTTGTTCACTACGCCTGGCATGGCATCGGGATGCTTGCCAGCATGCTGGATACCAAAAATAAACACGCGACCGTTATCACGCGCAAAGCCTACCGCATCGTTCAACACTTGCATGAACTGAACCCCATCCATGACGATGGCAGGATCGGCCGAGTGAAGCTTTTCAAAGATCAGAACGAGACCGGCTTTTTGATCTAGCAAGCTATCGCACAGGCAGTCAAAGAACGAGTCAAAACTTGAGCCAAAGAACTGGGGATAATCGACCGCCTTGACCACCGCCCGAAAGACCGCAGAGCGGCTCCGGGCCTTGTCGCACTGCGCCACGCACCAGACCAAGCCTTTGTCTGCGGCAGCGGCAGACAGCAAGTCACTACCGGTATCGGGATCAAAATCCCCACCATTACGCAACAACTGCTTCAATTTTGGATCAACCGCCTTACCCATTTCAGAGGGCTCCTTGAACAAGGCCACTAGTTTGTCCTGCTGTTTTAGCATACGACAATAACGCGGGTCTTGCCGATTGTGAAGTATTCGCAGTCCAGAGCAAAAAAACAAGTGTTTAAAACAACTTACAGTAGCTTCGCCTGTTGCCGCCCAAGAGCTGGGTCGTTGGCCTCAACAACCGTCAAGGCTGTCATATTGACGATGCGTCGTACCGTCGCGCTCGTGGTCAGGATGTGTACGGGTGCGTTTGCACCCAGCAAGAAGGGCCCCACCGCCACATTGCCGCCAGAAACGGTTTTTAGCAAGTTATAGGCAATATTGCCCGAGTCGACATTAGGACAAACCAACAAGTTTGCCGATCCTTTTAGCGTGGACGAGGGCAAAATCTTCAGGCGAAGTGCCTCATCGAGTGCGCAATCACCATGCATCTCGCCATCGATCTCAAGTTCGGGGGCTTGTGCGCGAATCAATGCAAGTGCCTGCTGCATTTTGGCGCCCGAGGCTGAACTGCCCGAGCCAAAGTTTGAACGCGATAAAAGCGCCACCTTGGGCACCAAATTCAAGCGTCGCATTTGCGCGGCCGCGGCAATCGTAAATTCAGCAATTTGCTCAGCCGTCGGATTGTCGTTGACATGGGTATCGACCAGAGCCAGGGTCTGCTCGGGCAACAGCAAAATATTCATGGCAGCGTAGGTCGACGTCCCGGGTTGCTTACCAATCATCTGGTCGATATAGCGCAAATGGTTGGCGTACCCACTCACCGTCCCACAAATCAACCCATCGGCATCACCCATCTTGACCATCATGGCGCCGATCAAGGTTAAGCGACGGCGCATTTCAACCCGAGCCATCTCTTTTGTGATGCCGCTGCGACACATCGTTTCCCAGTAGGTCGTCCAATATTGATGAAATCTCGAATCAAACTCGGGATCGATGACCTCGACATCTTCACCAACACGTAAACGCAAACCAAATTTTTCAATACGAGCTTTGAGTACCGCCGGACGTCCGACCAGGATGGGCTTTGCAAGTTTTTCATCTACGATGACCTGTACCGCGCGCAACACCCTTTCGTCCTCGCCTTCACTAAACACAATCCGCGCCTTGCCACCCGCACGCACATACGATTTTGCGCCCGCAAAAAGTGGTTTCATAAAAGCACCCGAGCGGTAAACAAATTGCTCAAGTTGTTCAACGTAGGCATCTAAATCAGCGATCGGTCGCGTCGCCACGCCGCACTCCATCGCAGCCTTCGCCACTGCGGGGGCAATGCGCACAATCAAGCGCGGATCAAAAGGCTTGGGAATGAACGAATTCGGGCCGAAGGCCACGTCGTATTGGCCATAGGCAGCCGCGACCACTTCACTTTGCTCTTCTTGGGCAAGCTTCGCAATTGCAACCACCGCAGCTTTTTCCATTTCGCGCGTAATCGTAGTCGCGCCAACATCCAGCGCGCCGCGAAAAATATATGGGAAACATAAAACATTATTCACTTGGTTCGGATAATCCGAGCGTCCCGTTGCCATCACAATATCGTCACGTACCGCATGCGCCTCAGCGGGCAAGATCTCAGGATTTGGATTGGCCAGGGCCAGAATCAGAGGCCGCTTCGCCATTGCCTTGACCATTTCGGGCTTGAGTACGCCCCCAGCCGATAAGCCTAAAAAAACATCCGCATCTGGAATAATGTCGGCGAGTTTGCGAGCCTCGGTTTTTTGAGCGAAGCGTGTTTTATCAGGATCCATCAGGACGGTACGGCCTTCATACACGACGCCTTCGATATCTGACACCCAAATATTTTTCAGTGGCAGGCCTAAGTCCACCATCAGATCCAAACACGCCAACGCAGCGGCACCTGCTCCCGACACCACAACCTTGACTTGCTTGATATCTTTACCTACTACCTCTAGCCCGTTGATAAAGGCGGCCGACACACAAATCGCCGTGCCATGCTGATCATCATGAAACACGGGGATACGCATCCGGTCACGCAGTTTGCGCTCAACGATAAAGCACTCGGGTGCTTTAATATCTTCGAGGTTGATCCCACCAAAGGTCGGCTCAAGTCCAGCAATAATTTCAACGAGCTTATCGGGGTCTTGTTCATTGATCTCGATGTCAAAGACATCGATACCCGCAAATTTTTTAAACAAAACTGCTTTGCCTTCCATCACAGGCTTCGAAGCAAGTGGGCCAATATTGCCCAAGCCTAACACCGCCGTACCATTGGTAATCACGCCAACAAGGTTACCCCGCGCCGTATAGCGAAACGCGTTCGCCGGATCCGCAACGATCTCTTCGCACGCAGCCGCCACCCCAGGCGAATATGCCAAGGCTAAATCGCGTTGATTCGACAAAGATTTTGTCGGAGTCACCGAAATCTTGCCGGGTCGACCCTGCTCGTGATACTCGAGTGCCGCCTGACGAAAGGTTTTTTCCATGGTGCTCTGCCAATGAACGATTCAAGGAGCCGATTCTAGCCCGTTAATGTAGAGTTCTAACCGAATACCGCTCGCGGATCAAGGATGTGCTTGAGTTCTTGGTCAAGCTGTGCAGCGAGCGCAGGCAGATGCTCAAAAACAACATCGCATTGCACCATTTCGGCAGGCTGAGTCGCCCTTTGCAACCACAGGGTTTGCACCCAGCCAAGCCTACCTTGATGCCCGAATAACAGCTGTGCCAAATTTGCTTCTCGACCCTTCGCGGGGATCAAAGCATCGAGGCGGTACACCGCAGGCCAGGGTGTCACCTGCGCGCAACGCAGCGCTAGGTCTGATCCGGCCAGTTCAAACAACCGGGGAACCATGCGCTGAAGTGTCAAGCTTCGCAAAGGAGACTGCGCAGTTGGGCCAAACGGACCAAGTGTTTCAGTGGTGCCGTCTGCCAGCATCACCTCTGCCTGCTCCACCGAGCAGCTCGCTGAGGCTCGATCCTCGCCAGGCCCTGTACCCGCTAACGCAAACCACTGGGCCACCGTCGCGTCAGCCGCCTGGTCGACAGCTGCAAATAAACCTGTTTCTTGCAGGTCTGAGAGTTTGCACCCTGCGTCTACGCGCCACAACTCAAGCTGGGCATCGACTAAATCGAACTTTGCATCCCGCGCCAGCGGTGCCACCCAGAGTACGCCCCGCTGCGCCGATTCTGGGCGAGGGCATCCAACAAGCACCATTGACACCCCATACTCAAGGCACAAGGCGCGCGCATGGCCAACATCCTCAGGACGCACAGGCTCAAGCCACGCTTGGGCTTTAAGCGTCAGGCCACTGTCTACATCATCAGCACGCACAGGCCCTAAGCATGAGCGGGCCAGTCGGGTGCAAAACTGATCCCACGGTGCAACCGGCGCGCGGCGTCCTGTCAGAAAAGCACGTCTGGATGTTGGCGTAACCACTACAATTCAGCCTCAAAAAGGAGATAGGTCATGACAGTTCTTGCAGCACGCACCGCCGATACCGTGACCTTTCATGCGGTTGAGCTTTTTAAACAAGCCTCGGTGCTACAGCGCGCTGGTATCGACATTATCAGCCTTGGCGTGGGCGAACCCGACTTTACCGCAGCTCCGCAGGTCGTCCAGGCGATGGAGAGTGCCGCGCGTTCTGGAAAAAGTGGCTATTCACCACCCGCAGGGCTGCCCGAACTGAGAGAAGCGATCGCCCGATTTTATTTCGAACAACTAGGCACCAACGTCGACGCCAACCGCGTCATTGTGACCTCGGGTGCAAGTGGGGCACTTCTACTTGCTGCCATGGCACTGATCAATCCGGGCGACGAAGTGTTGATGCCCGACCCCTGCTACCCACCCAACCGAAATTTTGTCGGGGCCGCGGGCGGCACCACAAAACTCATCCCCACCACCATTGCAAATCGCTTTCAATTATCTGACACAGACATTGAACAGCACTGGGGGCCTGCTACTCGCGGTGTGTTGATTGCCTCGCCTAGCAACCCCACCGGCACCTCGATCCCCCGCGATGCTCTCACGCGGCTGATCAAGCAAGTGCACGCGCGCAACGGTTTTGTGATGATGGACGAAATTTATCTGAGTCTGTCGTACGACGGTACTCGACAATCCGCGCTCGCGATCGATGACAACCTCATTATCCTAAATAGTTTTTCTAAATACTTCAACATGACCGGGTGGCGCTTAGGTTGGATGATTGTTCCAACACATATGGTCGAGCCGATCGAAAAAATGGCAGCAAGCCTTGCAATCTGCGCCCCCACGCTGGCACAGCACGGCGCAATCGCTTGTTTTAAACCAGAAGCCCTGGCACTTTTTGAGCAACGGCGTGAAGCGTTTAGACAACGTCGTGATTATTTAGTGCCGGCGTTAAAAACTTTAAACATTGATGTACCCGTGATGCCTGATGGTGCGTTTTATGTGTATGGCGACATCTCGGCGCATTCGTCGGACAGCAGCGCATTCTCAGCTGCCCTCTTGGAGGGCGCACGTGTTGCTGCCGTTGCAGGTTTGGATTTTGGGCCCGCACATGCCGCCCACACCATGCGCTTTGCGTACACCACAGGGCTCGAGCGCCTGCAAGAGGCGATTCACCGAATGAAAACCTTTTTAGGCTAAGACTCGCGCCTAGTCTTTAAGTGCTATCGAACCCGCAAGCGCCAAGCGTCGTCGCTCAGATAAAACTTTTTCTGTGTAACCACCGTCGGCCGTCGGGCTACTCGCACCGCAGTAGCACAGTAAACCCTGTGTGATTGATCCTCGCCTGCGAATGCAGTCGGCAAGAATAAAAGCGCCCACGCGAATATTGGCGACCGGGTTAAACACCATCGTCTCACCACGCTCGAACTTAGCAAATTTATCGCGATGGCTGCTAATCATTACTTGCATTAAGCCGGTCGGCCCCCCACTCGGCCCACCTGCATAAGGATTGAAACGTGACTCGGTGGCGATGATGGCCAAAATCAAAAGCGGGTCAACCTTTAACTCATCACCCACCAGATAAGCGGTCTCAACAAACATCTTAGCGGCCTCGTTGGCCACCAAGTATTTGCGAGAAAGATATTGAATCAACGCGTCTTGCTGCTTTTTACTTAACGCTTGACGTTGTAAGGCTTGCTCGAGGGTTGAGCCCCGCGCTGAAGCCATCTCAGTTGTACCCGTCAAACCTTGCTGCATCAGTGCACCAGGCGTCTGCGCATCCTTCGCAGCGGCGTCCTTTGCTGCGATATCAGCAGGCTGCTCGACTGCAGGCGGCGGCCGCGAAGCCGTCGGCAGTGCAAGATCAGCTCTTGAAGTCGCAAGCGGTGTCACAGGCCCTGAGGCAACAACAAGCGGACGCGTGCTGGCTGAAGCCGGTAATGTTTCGCCTCGGATCGGCTCCAAATCGACGGCCGAAACAATCGGCCCAACCGGTGCACTGGTGTTAGTGGTGGCCCGCGGAACAAGTGCCTCAGGCACCAAGGCGTACAGAAGCGCTGAATGCATTTGCAACGCCTGACCACGCAAAGTGGGCATGGTCAACACCATCGTCGCCGCCACCAAGACTGCAATACCCAAATAAATCGCGCAGGTGCGCACAAACTCAGACAGGTTTCGATAGAGTCCGCTGGCAAGCTGTTGCGCGATACCCCAAGCGGGCGAGAAACTCAGCATCGCTGTGGCTCAAGGTTGAGGGCGGTGGATGTTAACCTTGTGTTCATCATAGAACTGTAACCGTTTTGGTGGATCAAGACCTTGAAATACAAAGACTTAAGAGATTTTATCGCGCAGCTTGAACGCGCGGGCGAACTCAAGCGGATCGGTCAGCCCGTGTCGACTTCACTTGAGATGACCGAGATTTCAGATCGCGTGCTCAAGGCAGAAGGTCCGGCGCTGCTGTTTGAAAACGCCATGCACAGCGGTAAACCCGCTTCGATGCCTGTGCTGGCGAATTTGTTTGGCACACCGACTCGTGTAGCGCGCGGCATGGGTGCTGAAAATGTCAGTGCTTTACGCGAAATTGGCGAACTGCTGGCCTCGCTGCGCGAACCCGAAGCCCCTAAAGGTTTTCGCGATGCCTTAGCCAAAGTATCGATGCTCAAAGCGGCTCTATGGGACATGAGCCCTAAGAATGTGCGCGGTGCGCCTTGCCAGGAAATTGTCTGGGAAGGCAATGACGTTGATCTGGATAAATTGCCGATTCAAACCTGTTGGCCTGGCGACATCGCACCCTTACTCACGTGGGGACTGGTCATCACCCGAGGTCCGAACGCACG
>JBAXLV010000077.1:0-8142 GCA_037134635.1 Alcaligenaceae bacterium | reverse complement strand
GGGATCTCGCGTTACTTTACGGCCAATCCTCATCTTGCCTCGGTGGGCTAAGCGCAACTAGCTTGGCAAAGACGAGCCGCCCTGAAGTCTCCCAAAAAGCAGCACAGGGGCTCGCAAAGCTCTAAAATGCAGGCTTCTCTCTTGTAGCGCCTGCCATGTCGACTCATCGCCCGATTTGCCCTCTACCTGATTTATTGATTAGCCAAATCGCTGCCGGTGAGGTCATTGAGCGCCCAGCATCCGTTCTCAAAGAGCTCGTCGAAAACGCGGTCGACTCAGGCGCGCAAACAATCGAGGTCAGACTTGAGGCCGGCGGGATTCGCCGTATCGCAGTCATCGATGATGGTCGCGGAATCCCTGCTAACGAACTCGCGTTGGCACTCACTCGCCACGCCACAAGCAAAATTACCTCACTAGAAGAGCTCGAATCCGTTGATTCAATGGGCTTTCGTGGTGAGGCTTTAGCGTCAATCGCAGCCGTCTCACAATTAACGATCACCTCGCGTACACCCCAAGCACAACACGCCTACCGCTACGAGACCGGCATGCCCGAACCAATCGCCGCTGCAGGCGCGCTGGGCACAACCGTCGAAGTCAAATATCTCTTCGATGCAGTGCCCGCACGTCGTAAATTTTTACGCGCAGAACCTACTGAATTTGGCCACTGCATGGACGCGATCGAACGCGTCGCCTTGGCGTTTCCAGAAATCGGCTTTCGGATCTTTCACAACGATCGCGCTGTACGACAATGGCTACCTGCATCGGCTTTGCAACGCATTAGCGATGTACTTGGGCCTGAATTTAACGAGCACGGCATCGAAGTTCAGGCACAAGGCGGCCCGATGTCGATCATGGGCGTCACCACGCGCCCTACTGCCGCACGCGCGCGCGCTGACCGTCAATTCTTATTTGTCAATGGACGCCACGTGCGGGATCGCACCGTCTCGCATGCAATTCGAAGTGCCTATGCTGATGTCTTGCACGGCGATCGTCAACCCGCTTTCGTACTCTTCTTGCAAATTGATCCCGCCGCAGTCGATGTCAACGTACACCCAGCAAAACACGAAGTCAGATTTCGCGATACCGGTGCGGTCCATCGCTTTGTTGCACACACGATTACGCAAGCCCTCTCTGGCACGGCCGGCACACACCAAGTGTCGCAGTCTGATACGCAAGCCCTTTACACCAATCCAAGTCCCACTTATGTGAGCTCGACCCAGTGGAATCCTGGCGCGCAGGCTGCGCTCACCCTACGCGAACCAACCTCCAACAGCTTTGAACCTAGCCAAGACTGGAAGCCGCTCTATCAGCCCTTGGCTGACGACAATCAGGCTTGGCCCTTAGGGCGCGCGCTCGCCCAAGTCCATGGCATTTACATTCTTTCGCAAACCGCCTCGGGGTTGGCCTTGATCGATATGCACGCGGCGCACGAACGCGTCGTCTATGAGCAGCTTAAAACAGCAATCGATGCACAGACGTTGCCTCAACAAACATTATTAGTCCCAGTTGTGTTTCGCGTGACAGACAAAGAACTCGCGCTGGTCGAAGAATGCGCAGAGCAACTTGTAGCGTTAGGTTTTGAAATGGCGCCCGCGGGTCCACACGCTATGACCCTGCGCTCAGTACCCGCCATGCTTGCACGGGGTGACCTCGAAGCGCTCGCGCGCGGTGTGCTGCGCGACATTGAACAAATCGGTGCAAGTCGCTTGCTAACCGAACAACGCAATACCTTGCTAGCCACGATGGCCTGCCATGGTGCGGTGCGCGCCAATCGTCAACTGACCGTCGAAGAGATGAATGCACTCTTGCGCCAAATGGAGCAAACTGAGCGTGCAGATCAATGTAATCATGGGCGTCCAACCTGGGTTCACTGGAACGTCACAGATCTTGATAAATTATTTTTACGCGGACAATGAGTTTGCCAACCCAGGCACCACTTATTTGCCTGACGGGGCCAACTGCCTCTGGGAAAAGTGCAACCGCTCGCGCAATCGCGAAACGCTGGCCCGTTGAAATCATCAACGTTGACTCTGCCACAATCTATCGTGGTATGGATATCGGCACAGCCAAACCTTCTGTGCAAGAGCAGTCTGAAATCACCCATCACTTGCTCGACATTCGCGATCCTGCTGAGCGCTATTCGGTAGCGGCCTTTAGGCGGGACACCTTGCAGCTGGTGCGTGAAATTCGGGCCCGTCAGCATTTCCCATTGCTGGTCGGGGGCACGATGATGTATTTCAAAGCGCTTCGCGATGGTTTAAATGATCTACCCGCCGCGGATCCCGACATTCGTATAGAACTTGAGGCGCGTGCATCCTTAATCGGTTGGCCAGCGATGCACGCCGAACTCTCAAACGTTGATCCAGCGACCGCACAACGGCTCTCGCCAAACGATAGCCAACGCATCGCGCGTGCCCTTGAGATATGGCGCATTCGGGGCATACCGATGTCTGCCTTAATCGGCGCGACCCAACCCGCTGATGAACCCGTTGCCACCGTCACGGTCAGCCTCGAACCTCTCGAACGCAGCTTGCTACACCAGCGGATCTCAGAGCGATTTGAAAAAATGCTTGAACATGGGCTCGTTCAAGAGGTACAAAAGCTCTATGCACGCGGCGATCTTCACACCGATCTGCCCTCTGTTCGCTGTGTCGGTTATCGACAAATCTGGTCAATGCTAGAAGGCGAAATTGATCTGCCACAAGCCACAGAACAAGCCATTGCCGCAACGCGTCAGTTAGCGAAGCGTCAAATTACCTGGCTGCGCAGCCTGCCTGGGCGATATATGATTGATGCCTGCTCGTCGCTTTGCGTTGAACGCACACTAGAAATCGTTGCCCCTCTTCTTGACTCGAATAATCACCAAACACGCATTTCATAACAACCTCCAACCAGAAGAGGAAATTATCATGTCAAGCTTGCAAACCATTCTCAGTCGCTTCATTACTCCATTCATCATCTGGGGGTTGACCTCAAGCGCTTTAGCCCAAAGCTATCCCAACAAGCCCATTCGGATTATCAACCCTTGGCCTGCGGGTGGTCCCGCCGACGCTATCGCTCGGCCCGTCATGGAGCGTCTTTCAAAAGCGCTGGGGCAACCGATCATCATCGAAATCAAGTCGGGTGCAAACGGCATGGTCGGAACAGAATACGTCGCGAAAAATGGTACGCCCGACGGCTATGTCTTGTTGCTGTCACACGCTGGACCCACAACAATTAGCCCTGCCGTGCAAAAAGAAATTTCATACCGAGCGGTTGAAGACTTTGAGCACGTCACAATCTTAGCAATGCCTACGATCGTACTCGTCGTCAAACCAGAGTTGCCGATCAAAAGCGTGCCCGATTTAATTGCCTATGCACGCAAAAATCCAGGCAAGCTTGCCTACGGCTCGACAGGGCTGGGCAGCACGACCCACCTGGATGGTGAACTTCTGGCCATGATGGGTGATGTCAAGTTTTTACACGTTCCGTATAAAGGTGCGATCCCTGTGATGCAAGATCTTCTCGGAGGTCAAATTCAATTTGCCTTCATTGGGTACTCTGCTGCGGTCGCATACATCAAAGCAAATACGCTCAGACCAATCGCCATCGGCTCGTCTACCCAACGCTCACCTGTCTCGCCAGAGTTGCCCGCGGTCCATGAGACCTTTCCCGGCTTTGAAATCAGCTCGTGGTACGGGCTTTCGGCACCTGCGCGCACGCCCAAAGAGATTGTCTATAAGTTGCAAACCGAGATCGCAAAAATATTGAAAGACCCTGAAGTCATTGCACAACTGGCAGCAACAGGCTCAGAGCCAGGAGGCATGAGCCCAGAAATTTTTGTCAAAAAAATTCAATTCGACATCACACAAAATACAAAACTTGTTCAAGCAACCGGGATGGAAAAACAGTAAGAGGCTTTTGAAATGAAAACAGATTTTTATGGCAGCAGACTGCGAATTGGCATGATTTTGGCCTCAAAAAATACAGTAGCCGAACCCGATGTGAATGCCATGTTGCCAGCGGGCGTTTCGGTACACACCACGCGCCTGCACCTGATAGATACCAATCCGGCTGCACTACAAAAAATGACAAATGATGCAGAACAGGCAGCCGCCTTGCTCGCTTCGGCTGAGGTCGATCTCATTGTGTTTCATTGCACAGCCGCCTCGACGATCGACCCAGAAATGGGGCAGAAGATTGCGCAACGGATCCAGCGCAGCACAGGAATCCCGTCAACTGCGACCTCAGAGGCGTTAATAGATGCACTCAATACCTTGGGTGCAAAAAGGATCGTGATGCTTTCTCCGTACCCTCAAGCCGTCAACGATGCCGAGGTCGCTTTTTTTTCGCATTACGGCATTCAAGTCCTTCACGAGGTAGGCTACATCCCGAACAAAGGACTCGGCTCGCCCAGCGCTTCGCCTTCTGAATGGCAACATAGAGCCATGGCTCTCAAACATCCTGATGCAGATGCCTACTTTTTAAGCTGTACCAATATTCGTGTAATTTCTATCATTGACGCGCTCGAAAAAAGTATCCACGCGCCGGTTATTTCAAGCAACCAAGCAATGCTCTGGCATTGTTTGCGCAAAGGTGGTGTTGAAGATGCTATAAATAATTATGGGAAGCTTCTGCGCTTACACTGACGGAGTCGCTTCGCAAAAAAGTTCTTTCGAAGACTACGTTAAAACAAAAAATAAAGAATCTAAAATGACGCTAAAACAAAAGCTTTCAAAGTGGAGCTCAATCGGATTGGTGTGGACGAGCGCGATCTTTGCCTTGAGTTTCTGTCAAAGCATTGCCGCACAGGGCTACCCGACCAAGCCAATTCGACTCATCGTCCCCTACGCGCCAGGCGGAGGGGTCGACATTGTTGCCAGAATATTGGCCGACTATATTTCCAACACACTCAAAAAACCGGTGATCGTCGAAAATCGTACAGGCGCTGGTGGCAGCGTTGGCTCGGGACTCGTCGCCAAATCAGAACCAGATGGCTACACGTTATTACTGGCTTCCAATTCAAACGCGGTCAACAACAGCCTCTACAGCAATATGACGCATGATGCATCCAAAGACTTAGTTCCGATTAGCCTGATCGGTACCGTCCCCATGGTGCTACTCGTCTCCCCTTCAATATCCGTTAAAACTGTTGCCGAAATGATTGCTCTGGCAAAAGCCAAGCCCGGCACACTCAATTTTGGTTCGGGTGGAAATGGAACCGGCGAGCACTTGGCCTACGAAATGTTCAAACGACAAACTGGAATTGATATCCAGCATATTCCTTACCGTGGCGGAGCAACTGTTTATAGCGACCTTTTAGGCGGACAAATTCAATTTATGTTTAATAATCAATTGGGCGCTTCGTCATACATACGCTCGGGGCAGTTGGCCGCACTCGGTATCAGTGGCGACAAACGCTCGGCGTTGTTCCCTGATTTACCCACCTTTTCTGAACAAGGTCTCGTTCAATTTACAGCGTTGGTTTGGTGGGGCATCATGGGCCCCTCTGCTATCCCACGAGACACGCTCGCTCAAATCAATGGATTATTTAATACCGCCATTAACTCCCCGGAAATCACTAAGCGGCTTGAGTCGATGGGCGCTCAGACTCAGGGCAACACTCCGGAATATTTCGCACGCTTTTTTAAAGCTGAGGTAGCGACTTGGTCTACCATTATTCGCGACAGCAATATCAAACTAACTCAGTAATTACTTTTTACAAGCGCGCCACTTAAACGATAGTTCTAACTAACCCAATCAACAAAGAGACAATATGAGTGCCGAAAACAAAATCAAAGAACTCGGGCTGATACTGCCCCCACCCTGGAACGATAAATACAACCGTCTGCGCGCGGTGCGCTCGGGCAATCACGTCTACATGAGCGGACACGGCCCGCTAGGCCCAGATAGTGAACCTCTTGTTGTTGGCAAGCTCGGCAGAGAACTCACCACCGAGCAAGGTGCTGCTGCAGCCCGCCTTGCGGGCTTAGCAGTGCTGGCTACGCTACGAAATAACATCGGCTCGCTTGATCGAGTCACCCGTGTCGTTCGAGTCTTGGGTTTTGTCAATTGTGCGCCCGGCTACAACACGCCTTCGCTAGTGATGCACGGTTTTTCAGATCTCATGCTCGACGTCTTTGGTGAGATCGGCAGACACACGCGATCCTCAATCGGGATTGCTGAGTTATACGCGGATATGCCGGTAGAGGTAGAAGCGCTTTTTGAAGTCAAAGACTGATTCTCAAACTACTGATCAACCTTAATCCCCGCATCGCGAATCGCTTTACCCCAAAAGGCAAAGTCTTTCGCGATCAGTTCGGCAAAGTCTTTTGTCGAACCATGTAATGGTGCGAGTCCGGCCTCATTTAATTTTTTATCCACTTCAGGATCCGACATTGCCTCGATCAAGGCCTTCGCGAGTGTGCTAGCAATGGGCGCAGGCGTTTTAGGTGGCGCCAAGACGCCGACCCACGACGGCGCAGACACTTCGGTTCCTTGCTCGATTAACGTCGGGATGTCTTTAATTAATTCAACCCGCTCTGGTGCCACGACACCAAAAGGAATCAAACGACTTTTATAGCTCGCTGCCAACAGCACAGGCATGAGCGTCAAGTCTACTTGACCACCGATCACGGCCTGAGCCGCAGGTGCCGCGCCTTGATACGGCACATGCAGCATATCGGTCTTGGCCACCAGGTTAAATTGAGCCATCGCAATGTGACCTGCGCTTCCATTACCCCAACTCGAAAAACTCAATTGTTCTTTTTTTGCCAACGCAAGTAATTCAGGCAGGCTTTTGGCATTCAGCCCAGGGCGACCCATCAACACAAAATTAACAATGGCCGTTGGCGCAATCGGCACGAACTGCGCCGACACAAATTTAGCGTTTGGATAAAGTGCCGGATAGCGCGAATAAGCATCCGTACCCGACATAATCAAGGTATAGCCATCTGGCGTAGCATTGAATACGATTTCAGTGCCGACGGCGCCGTTGGCGCCAGGCCGATTTTCAACCACGATTGGTTGGCCAAGCCTGCCGCCCACTGCAGTGACCATTACCCGAGCGGCGATATCTGAACCACCACCTGGAGGATACGGAACAACCAGTTTGATTGGTCTCTGCGGCAACCAGACAGTGGGCGATTGCGCTTGCGCGTGCACAGACACCAAACTGCCTGTCAACGCAATGCTCAGCACTTGGATCAATTTACAGATTTTTTTGCGCGTACATACAGCCCGCATCAAACCAACAATCGTCAGCTGCTTCATTGATGTCTCCTCGCCCTTTAAAGAGCGTTCGATACGATGTGGTGCTGTATTCAGCACCCTTTTTATTTTTATGCCACAACCGTCTGCGCCGCGCCGTCTGCGCATTCGCGAATATCACCCAACTGATATACCGTTTCGCCTTGCGCGCGCAACGCCGCACTAATCGCTTGTGCATGCTCGGGCGCCACGACAACAATCATACCGATGCCACAATTGAAGACACGATACATCTCAGCATCCGCGACGCCACCCTGTTGTTGCAACCAGGAAAAGAGCTGCGGCATCTGCCAGGCATCACGCTGCAAATGCGCCTGCAAACCCGCTTGCAAAATTCGCGGCACGTTATCCAACAAGCCGCCACCCGTAATGTGTGCAAGACCTTTAATCTGACCTTCATATTGCGCCAATACCGCGAGCACGGGTTTGACATACAAGTGCGTGGGCGCCATCACCACATCACCCAAGGGGCGACCGTGAAAATCTTGCTCGGGTCGCGCACCCGCGCGTTGCAAAATCTTACGCAACAACGAAAAACCATTTGAATGGGCACCACTTGAAGCCAAGCCCAGCACCACGTCACCAGGTCGAATCGATTTACCGTCAATCAGTTTGGATTTTTCGGCCGCTCCCACTGCGAAGCCCGCCAGATCATATTCGCCATCAGGATACATACCGGGCATTTCGGCAGTTTCGCCACCGATCAAAGCACAACCCGATAATTCACAACCGCGCGCGATACCGCCGACTACTTGCGCCGCGACATCCACTGACAATTTGCCACAAGCAAAATAGTCCAGAAAAAATAAGGGCTCAGCACCCTGCACAAGAATATCGTTCACGCTCATGGCAACCAAATCAATGCCAACCGTGTCATGACGTTGCCAATCGAAG
>JBAXLV010000076.1:0-8173 GCA_037134635.1 Alcaligenaceae bacterium | reverse complement strand
TTTGGTGCGCCTAAGATTGACCTGGATAAGCTGCGCGCGTTTAAAGATGGTGTCATTGGTAAATTGACGGGCGGCTTGGCGGGCATGGCCAAGGCACGTAAAGTCGCTGTGGTAACTGGTGAAGGTGCTTTTGTCAGTGCTAATCATGTCGCAGTGCAAACGAGTAGCGGTGTGCAAACGCTTGAATTTACGCAGGCGATTATTGCCGCGGGTAGTCAATCCGTGAAGTTGCCGTTTATGCCAACTGACGATCGGGTTGTTGATTCAACAGGCGCCTTGCTTTTACGCAACATTCCTAAAAAAATGTTGATTGTGGGTGGCGGCATTATTGGCTTAGAAATGGGCACCGTTTATTCAGCACTGGGCTCGCGTCTTGACGTGGTTGAGATGCAAGATGGTTTGATGCAGGGTGCTGATAGAGATTTAGTCAAGGTCTGGCAAAAGAAAAATGCCCATCGCTTTGATCATTTGATGTTGAACACTAAAACCGTTGGTGCAGTTGCCAAGAAAGACGGTATATATGTCAGCTTTGAAGGTGCCGGTGCCCCCAAAGAAGCGCAGCGTTATGACCTCGTCTTGCAGGCTGTTGGCCGTACGCCAAACGGTAAAAAAATTGGTGCAGATAAAGCTGGCGTGACCGTGACTGAGCGAGGTTTTATCGAAGTCGATCGGCAAATGCGAACGAACGTTCCGAATATCTTTGCCATCGGTGACTTGGTTGGCCAACCGATGTTGGCGCACAAGGCTGTGCACGAGGGTCATGTCGCAGCTGAAGTGGCCGCTGGACAAAAAAGCTTTTTCGATGCGCGTGTGATCCCGTCGGTTGCCTACACTGATCCAGAAGTCGCCTGGGTGGGTTTGACTGAAGACCAAGCGAAGCAGCAGAGTATCAACATTACCAAGGGAATGTTTCCCTGGGCTGCTTCTGGTCGTGCGATTGCAAATGGGCGGGATGAAGGCTTTACCAAACTTTTGTTTGACGCGGCGACACACAAGATTCTGGGTGGAGGCATTGTTGGCACCAATGCGGGTGATTTGATTAGCGAAGTCGCCTTAGCAATTGAAATGGGTGCAGATATGGTGGATATCGGTAAGACGATTCATCCGCATCCCACACTCGGTGAGTCAGTGGGGTTGGCTGCTGAGGCGGCCGAAGGGCATTGCACCGACTTGCCACCCGTCAAGAAAAAATAGGCGGGTTCATCGAGGCCTGAAAGGGTCTCGATGTTGCCTAAAGCGCCACAGTAGAAAACCAAGGTACAGCTGCAATTGCGATTAATCCCACCAATAGTGCGATGATGTAAGGCCAAATGGCTCCCATCACGTCGTCGGGTGACGCGTCTCCGATGCGGCAGGCAACATAAAAACCGACTCCGATAGGTGGCATCATCAAGCCAATGTTCATGGCTGTCACCACCACCATTGAATAATGAATATCGTGGATTCCGAGTTTCTTTGCAATCGGAAACATAATGGGTGCCAGTATCAAGATCGCTGGTAAGCCTTCAAGTAAGCAACCCAGAATCAAGAACACCAGAATCGTAACCGCCATAAACGCGGCGATTCCTCCGGGTAACGTGGTCAAGAAGGTCGAAAGGCTTTGCACAACACCACTTTGCGTGATGGCCCAAGCCATGGCTGAGGCTGTTCCTAAAATTAACAAGATCGCGCCACTTAAGGCCGCTGTTTCGACGAGCATGGCATACACCTTTCGCCAGCCTATGCCACCGTACAAGACTTGCCCGATGACCATGGCATAAAGTACGGCAATGGTTGATACCTCAGTCGCAGTGGCAATGCCGCCGCCCACCGCGCTGCGAATCAAGAACGGTAACACGAGCGCTGGTCCGGCAATGAGCAGTGCCTTCCAGATCATGTTCAACGTTGAGCGCTTGACGTTGTCGAGCTGCTCGTGACGTGCTTTCCAGCGCGCGAGTGCGACAAGCGCGAGTAACAAAACCCCGGCAATGACCACGCCGCTTTGAAACAATCCCGCAATCGAAACGCCGGCGACTGACCCCAGAACAATCAACACAATGCTCGGTGGTACGGTGTCCGCCATGGCTGCGCCCGTGGCGAGCAGGGCAATCATCTCACGCGGTTTGTGGCCTCGGCGTTTCATTTCAGGAAATAAAGCTGGCGCAATGGTTGCCATATCAGACACCTTAGAGCCTGATATGCCGGAGACAATAAATAACGAGCCAAGCAGTACATAAGACATACCTGCCTTAATGTGACCGAGTAGCGAAGCAAGAAAGTCGACAATCGCTTTGCCCATGCCGGTGGCATCTAACACGCATCCTAATAAAACAAAGATCGGTACCGACACCAAGATGAGGCTCGACATACCTTCATCCATGCGCCCAATCACAACCATAAGCGGTACTGTGGTTGAAAAGGCCAAATAGCACAGCGCACCAGCGCCAAAGCAAAAGGCAATGGGCACACCGGCAATCAAACAAAGTGCGACAAGAATCACCAGGAAAAATAAAATGTTGTACAGCCCGAGGCCAGTGAGCCAGCCCGAGCCTAGCCAACACAGTGCCGCAAAGGCGCTGACTAAAACAATTGCCCCCAAAAGGTTCAATTTGGTAACGGTTTGAGCGGCGTACGTGAGTAACACGCCGAGCATGGCCAAGATTCCAAAGGCGAGTGCCGAGACTCGAAAGCTATTTGGAATACCGAGAGCCGGTGAGGTGACAAACCATTCATCTTGCGTGTATTCAATTGCCGGATTCACGAGTGCTAAAAGAAAAGCAATGATGCCGACTAATGCAACGGCGTGGACAAAGCCTCGCAGACGTTCGGGCATCATTTGCAAAAAAAGAGTCAAACGCAGATGCTCGTTGCGATGCATTGCAATGGCCGAGCCCAGCATGGCTAACCATAAAAAAGAGATCGACACGACCTCATCAATCCAGACGATCGGAAACGAAAAAATATAACGAGATACGACTCCGACCAAAAGCATGACTACGATCACCGTCATCAAGATTGCGCTGATAAGTTCGATCGGTTTTAACAGTCGAGAAACCAGCGGGCTTGTTGGAAGATTGATCTCAGTTGTCATCGTCAGACTCTCGTGGGAACAAATAAAAACCGGATGCGGCTTCGATATAAGCCCAGCATCCGGAGGTTCAATGCGAATAAGCGATCATTCGCCGAAACGCACGAAGGGGTATTAAGCGAGTTTGCCGCTATAACGCTCGAGCATTGACCAGGCTTCATCGCCCAGCTTACCTTTCCATTCGGTGTAGAAGCCACCTTGACGTAGGCGGTCGCGGAAGGAATCAGGCTTGGTTTGATTAAAGACCATGCCTTTTTCGGTTAAACCTTTCTGCAAACCGGCGTTCATTGCGGCAACGTCCGCACGTTCTTTTAGACCGGCAGCATTGATGTTTTTCGCCACGATGGTTCGCATATTTTCTGGAAGTTTCTCCCAGGCGCGTTTGTTGGCCAAGAACCAAAAGCCATCCCACATATGGTTCGTGATCGAACAAAATTTTTGTACTTCATTCAATTTTGCGGTATCAATAATGGCCAAGGGATTTTCTTGACCATCCACCACTTTTGTTTGCAAGGCGCTGTACACCTCGTTAAAGTTGATGGAAGCGGGAGCAGAATCAAATGCCTTGAACATCGAAGTCCATAGCGGAGAAACAGGCACGCGAATCTTAAAGCCTTTCAAGTCATCGGCACTTTGAATAGGCTTGGTTGACGATGTAATTTGGCGGAAACCGTTATCCCAAATATTATCCATCGCGACCAAATTTGACTTGGCAATTTCTTTACGTACATGGGCGCCCAGATCGCCATCAAGGGCTTTCCAGACTGCGTCGTAGTCGCTAAAGGCAAAGCCAATGCCGGTGATCGATGACGCGGGTACCAGAGTGGCCAGAATTAAGCCTGATAAGGTAAAGAATTCAACGCCGCCGTTGCGCACTTGACTCAACATATCAGTATCTGAGCCAAGTTGACTGCTCGGGAAAATTCGAATTTCGACGCGACCTGCGGTCTCAGTCTGGATCGCATCGGCCATTTCTTTGGCGCGAACATTCATCGGATGCGTTAATGGCAGGTTATTGGCGTATTTGTATGAAAATTCCGCCTTAGATTGAGCCCAGGCGCTGCGCAAGGGCGCGGCCATGACAATGGCGCCTGCTCCAACGCCGGCAAGTAGGTTGCGTCGTGTGATTGACATTGAAGAATCCTCTATTGTGAGTAGTATCATCGGGCATCATAGCAATGAACCTTATGTTCTTGGCTGTTTTAGCGCGGGATGGGCGCTAAAATAGGCGTTTTCCCCTAGCTTTTCGCTTCTTTTTAACCGCCAATTGGTCCTGACTGTGTCACATATTCTGCATGCGCTCGGCTCTTCTGTACTGTCTCAGTTTCGTCAAGAACGACTGCTAGCAAAAATGAAGGCGCAGGGTTTACCGATTGCCAGTATTACGGGGCGTTTTGAACACTTTGTGTGGTGTGACCACACCCCTGATTCTGATACGGCCAAACGGTTGACACAGTTATTGGATTACGGTCCTCCTGCAAGCGATGCAGACCAGCAAGCGTCCGGGTTCGTATTACGCGTGCTGCCGCGTTTGGGTACGATCTCTGCCTGGGCCAGTAAAGCGACCGATATTGCTCACAATTGTGGTTTTGCACAGGTGCAGCGGATTGAGCGCGGCATACGCTACGTGCTCACGCCCGAGCGGACTTGGTTAAAGACTCTAAAGCTTGATGCCAAGATGCTTGTCTTAGCGGCCGATTGCTTGCACGATCGCATGACCGAAACGGTCGTTGACGAAACCTTCGATCCGCAAAAATTGTTTGCTTCGCTACCAGGTAAGCCGATGCAAACCGTCGCCGTCATGGCGCAGGGCAAAAGTGCGCTCATTGAGGCAAACGTCACGCTCGGGCTTGCGTTGTCTGAAGATGAAATTGAGTACCTCACCAATTCGTTTACCGAACTTGGTCGTGATCCGACTGATGTCGAATTGATGATGTTTGCCCAGGCAAATAGTGAACATTGTCGGCACAAGATCTTCAACGCTCAGTGGGTTATTGACGGCAAACCTTCTGATAAAACGCTCTTCGGCATGATTCGCGAAACACACGCTGCTCAGCCTCTCGGTACGGTCGTGGCCTATTCTGATAATTCGGCCATTATGCAAGGTGGTGAGGCTTTACGCTTTCAGGCGGCTTTGCCCAGCGAGCACTCGCGTGCGGTGTATGCCGCCAAGCCGCAACTCGTGCACACCATCATGAAGGTCGAAACGCATAATCATCCAACGGCCATTGCGCCGTTTGAAGGCGCGGCGACGGGTGCGGGTGGTGAGATTCGCGATGAGGGTGCTACCGGTCGAGGGTCTAAGCCTAAGGCGGGATTAGCGGGATTTACGGTTTCGCATCTGCGTTTTGAGGATGCGCCTCGCCCCTACGAAACTGATCACCATGGCAGCCCGGATCGCATCGCGAGTTCACTTTCTATCATGATTGAAGGCCCCTTAGGGGCCGCGGCGTTTAACAACGAATTTGGTCGCCCCAACTTGCTGGGCTATTTTCGCTCGTATGAACAGACCACTGAGGATGCCCGATGGGGCTATCACAAGCCCATCATGATCGCCGGCGGTCTGGGCAGTATCGACGCAGGACTCACTAAAAAAGATGTGATTCAGCCGGGTACGTTATTGATACAGCTTGGTGGCCCCGGTTTGCGCATTGGTATGGGCGGCAGTGCGGCCTCGAGTATGTCAGTTGGTTCAAATACCGCGGCACTCGATTTTGATTCTGTACAACGCGGCAACCCCGAGCTTGAGCGTCGCTGCCAAGAAGTGATTGATCGTTGCTGGCAGCAAGGTGCCAATAATCCAATTGTCGCGATTCATGATGTGGGCGCAGGTGGCTTATCTAATGCCTTCCCAGAGCTTGTCAATGATGCTGGCCGAGGTGCAACCTTTGATCTAAAGCGGGTGCATCTTGAAGAGTCCGGTATGTCTGCCGCCGAAATCTGGAGTAACGAATCGCAAGAACGCTATGTCTTGGCTGTCTTGCCTCAGGATCTGAAACGTTTTGAGGCGATAGCAGCTCGCGAGCGTTGTCCCTTTGCGGTGATTGGCATTGCGACTGAGGCCCGGCAGTTAACGGTGGTGAACGGCGAAGGCGTGCCAGGCTTGGATCAGCCGACGTCAGTGGCGCAGGCGCTTCGCCCAGTTGATGTACCGATTGATGTGATCTTGGGTAAGCCTCCGCGCATGACGCGTGATGTCAAACGCTTGCCAGGTCAAACTGCAGCCTTGGATCTAACCGTCATTACGCTCGACGAGGCCGTGACGCGGGTGTTGCAACATCCAACGGTCGCAAATAAAACGTTCTTAATTACGATTGGCGATCGTACTGTGGGTGGTTTATCGAGCCGTGATCAAATGGTTGGTCCCTGGCAGGTGCCGGTGGCTGATTGTGCGGTGACTCTGTCCGATCATGATGGTACGCGTGGCGAAGCGATGGCGATGGGCGAGCGCACGCCCTTGGCGGTGATTGATGCTGCTGCCTCTGGGCGTATGGCGGTTGCTGAGTCCTTAACAAATCTTGCAGCGGCCGATGTGGCGTGCCTTGAAGATATTAAGTTGTCAGCAAATTGGATGGCCGCCTGTGGTGCGCCGGGGCAAGATGCGGCGCTGTACGACACGGTGGCGGCGGTTAGTCGGCTCTGTCAGGACGTTGGTCTGTCGATCCCAGTCGGTAAAGACTCGTTGTCGATGCAAACGTCTTGGGTAGAAGGCAATGAAAAACGTCAGGTCATTGCGCCAGTATCCTTAATCGTGACGGCCTTTTCACCGGTGCAAGATGTGCGGGCGACTTTAACGCCGCAGCTGCGCACCGACGTTGGACCGACAAGTTTGATCCTGATTGACCTGGGCGCAGGCAAACAGCGCATGGGTGGTTCTATATTTGCTCAGGTTTTCAATCAACTTGGAGAGACAACGCCTGATCTGGATGATGCGCAGGCGCTACGCACCTTCTTTGTCACCATACGTGCCTTGGCGCAATCAGGCGTGCTGCTGGCGTATCACGACCGTTCAGATGGCGGTTTGTTCGCAACGGTTGCTGAGATGGCGTTTGCTGGGCATACAGGTGTTTCGTTAAACATTGATATGTTGTGCTTTGACGATCATGCGCAAGACTGGGATGCCTACAATATTCGCGCAGCGCAAGTTGCAGTGCAACGCAACGAGTTGACGCTCAAGGCGTTATTTTCAGAAGAGGCGGGCGCTGTCATTCAGGTTCCAGCGGCTGAACGCGACGCCGTGATGCAGGTGCTGCGAGCCGCGGGTTTATCCGCGCACTCGCATGTCGTCGGTGCGCCTAACAATAGCGACACGCTTGAAGTGTTTCGTGACGGCAAGCGGATTTGGTCACGGCCGAGGGCCGAACTTGGGGCACTCTGGAGTGATGTTAGCTACCGTATCGCGCTACGCCGAGATAACCCCGCATGTGCAGAGGCTGAACTGGCGACCTGGTCCGACGCAACAGATCCGGGTATGTCGCCTAAGATTCTGTTCGATCCCCAAGAAGATCTCGCCGCACCGTTTATTGGTCGAGGTGCACGGCCTCGCGTGGCGATATTACGCGAACAAGGCTGCAATAGTCAGGTCGAAATGGCCTGGGCCTTTGATAAAGCTGGCTTTGAGGCCGTTGATATCCTCGTCGGCCCAGCCATCGGGTGGGAGCGGCCAGTGATAATCGTCGGCGATGGCGGCGCCCGCCACCAGCTAGCGGCGCTGGCGCTCGCCGGCGGCATCAGCGACCGCGTGCTATTTGCCGGGGAGGTTCCGCATGGCGACATCACCCGGTTTCTCCACGCCGCCGATGTTTTCGTCTTGCCAACCTATGCCGAGGGGATGCCCAACGCGTTGCTGGAGGCGATGGCCACCGGATTACCTTGCATCGCCACCAAGGTGGGCGGCATCCCCGAAGCCATCACGGACCACTGGAACGGAATTCTGGTGTCCCCCAAACGCGCCGCAGAGATCACCCACGCGCTGCGAGAAATCAAGTCGCTGCCCCACATCGCCGCCATGCTCGGCCGCCACGCCACCCAGACGGTGGCTAAAAAGTTCAGTTGGTCCGCAAACGCTGCCCGCCACCTGACCTGCTACCAACAACTCCTCGCCAC
>JBAXLV010000075.1:0-8262 GCA_037134635.1 Alcaligenaceae bacterium | reverse complement strand
TTTAACGTTGTACCCGCGTGAAAGACAACGCAATCAGGCTGAGCAGCAGGAATCCCGGTGATCAAATCACCTAGCCTGGGGGTCAGTGGATAGTTTGCACTGGCCATTACCACGCCTAGCGAAGTTCTTGGATCCCAATCAATCTCGGCTTGGTCGAGCGTTGCATTGACCGCTTGCTCGAAGACTTCAAACAGATCACTGCGCATACGCATGAGAATCGGTTGCGTTTCGGGATCGCCTAAGCGGCAGTTAAATTCAAGCACTTTTATTGGGCGTGTGGCATCGTCGCCATCACCAATCATCAGACCTGCATATAAGAAGCCTGTGAAAGGGATGCCATCAGCAGTCATACCCTGGATGGTCGGCTCAATGACTTCGTTCATGACGCGCTGATGAATGGTTTGGCTCACCACTGGCGCCGGCGAATAAGCGCCCATACCACCGGTATTGGGTCCTTGATCTGCGTCTTGTAGACGCTTGTGGTCTTGGCTGGTGGCTAAGGGAAGAATGCTCTTGCCATCACACAAAACAATGAAGCTGGCTTCTTCGCCGAGCAGACATTCTTCAATCACGACACGCGCACCAGCGGCCCCCAGCGAACCATCGCCCAACATCGCATCAACGGCTTCGTGCGCCTCGGGTAATGTCAGTGCGACGACGACCCCTTTACCCGCAGCCAGACCATCGGCCTTGATCACAATCGGCGCGCCTTGAGCGTCGATGTAAGCGTGGGCAGCGGCTGGCTCGGTAAAGGTTTGATAGAGTGCCGTAGGAATGCGATGCCGGACCATGAAGGCCTTCGCAAAATCTTTTGAACTTTCAAGCTGTGCGGCCGCACGCGTGGGGCCAAAAATCTTTAAGCCCAGCGCGCGAAAGGTGTCAACCATACCTTGAGCCAGAGGCGCTTCGGGGCCCACTACAGTTAAGGAAATCTCTTCTGTTTTAGCAAAGTCGGCAAGAGCCTCGGGAGTGCTCAGCGCAACGTTTGAGCAGCGCGCCATGGTGGCAGTGCCACCATTACCGGGTGCAACATAGACATGCGAAACACGCGGCGATTGCAAGAGTTTCCAGGCGAGGGCATGTTCGCGGCCACCAGAGCCAATGACTAACAGTTTCATTGGGATTAGCCTTGTTCATCCATTGAGGCGTTGGTGTAGACCTCTTGCACATCATCGAGACTTTCAAGCGCATCTAAAAGCTTTTGCATTTTGATCGCATCGTCACCCACCAATTCAGTTTCGGTGTTTGGTTTCATCACAATATCGGCCATTTCAGGTTTGAGGCCGGCTTTTTCAAAGGCGGTGCGAACCGCAGCAAAGCTGGACGGCGGACAAACCGCTTCGATCACGCCTTCGTCGTCGGTGAGTACGTCGTCGGCGCCAGCATCAAGAGCAGCTTCCATGACGGCGTCTTCTGAGGTGCCCGGTGCGAAGATGAATTGGCCGCAGTGCGTGAACATGAAGGCGACCGAACCCTCTTGCCCCATGTTGCCACCGTGCTTAGAGAACCCGTGACGAACATCAGCCACCGTGCGCGTGCGATCGTCGGTCATGCAGTCACCCACAACAGCTACACCGCCAATCCCATAACCTTCATAGCGAATTTCGTCATAATTTGAACCGTCTGCGCCACCGACGCCTTTGGCAATTGCGCGTTGAATATTGTCTTTTGGCATGTTGGCGGCGTTGGCCTTATCCCACGCCATCCGCAGACGTGGATTGGCGTCCGGATCTGCGCCGCCAGCGCGAGCGGCTACGGTGACCTCACGAATGATCTTGGTCCAGAGTTTTCCGCGTTTGGCATCCTGGCGACCTTTACGGTGCTGGATATTGGCCCATTTACTGTGTCCGGCCATGGTTTCCTGAAAATTGGCTACGATAAAGGTTCATTTTACCTTGGCAGCAAGATAAACTCTTGCCTTCAAGGTCCAAACATCCGATTTAGCCTTAATCGCTATTTTTACGCAGTCCGTCTCATTTTCAGGAGCACCTATGAGCAATCTTGTGAAAGCCATTCAAATCGAGCAAAACGGCGGCCCAGAAGTCTTAAAACTGGTCGAAATAGAAGTGCCTGCCCCAGGTGAAAATGAAATTACGATTCGCCAGCATGCTGCAGGCTTGAATTTTATTGATATCTATTTTCGTACCGGTCTTTATAAAAACCCGATGCCTATGGGCCTGGGCTTTGAGGGCGCGGGCGAAGTCATTGCAGTGGGCAAAAAAGCGGCAAAACGCTTTAAAAAGGGCGATCGGGTTGCCTACGGACAAAGCCCCATTGGTGCCTATGCGCAGGCGCGTAACGTGCCTGCTGCGCAAGTCGTTCAGTTGCCTAAAGGGATTAGCTACGAAGAAGCCGCTGCGATGATGCTCAAAGGCCTCACGGTGCAATACCTGTTTCGTCAAACGTATCGTTTACAAGGTGGCGAAACCATTTTGTTTCACGCAGCAGCCGGCGGTGTTGGCCTGATTGCGTGCCAATGGGCCAAAGCCTTGGGCGTCAAGCTGATTGGTACCGTCTCAAGTCCTGAAAAAGCAGCCATTGCAAAAGCAAATGGCGCCTGGGCTGTGATTGATTATTCAAAAGAAAACGTTGCAGAGCGCTTACTCGAGCTTACCAAAGGCAAAAAAGTGCCTGTTGTGTATGACGGCGTGGGCAAAGACACTTGGGCCACTTCACTTGACTGCTTGCAGCTACGCGGCTTGATGGTCAGTTTTGGTAATGCGTCTGGTGCTGTTGATGGCGTGAACTTAGGTATATTAGCTGCGAAGGGTTCGCTCTTCGTCACGCGTCCCTCTCTGGCTGCGCACGTTGGTACGCCTGAAAAAATGCAAGCGGCTGCCGATGAGTTGTTTGATTTGGTCTTGAAAAAGAAAATCAAGATCCGCATTGATCAACGTTATCCGCTCGAGCAGGCTGCAGAGGCACAAGCTGCCTTGGCAGCGCGTAAAACGACGGGCGCTACGATCTTTACGCTTGCCTAAAGCGCAGTAGGTTGGGGCCTGCTGCAGGTTCTCATACAAAAAGCCCTCTTGCTTTCGTAGCAAGAGGGCTTTTTTACATATAAAAATTAGGCGGTTTTTGCTTCGTGGTGATAGCGCGTGACGCGTTCAACTTCATTTTTTGAACCAAGCACAACACTCACCCGTTGATGCAGCGCTGTGGGCTGAATATCCAGAATACGCTGCTCGCCATTGGTGGCTGCGCCGCCTGCCTGTTCGACAAGCATGCTCATGGGATTGGCTTCATACATCAGGCGAAGCTTGCCCGGTTTGTTAGGCTCGCGTGAGTCCCAGGGATACATAAAAATGCCGCCGCGCGTGAGCAAACGGTGTACATCGGCCACCATGGAGGCGATCCAACGCATATTGAAATCTTTGTCACGTGCGCCAGTTTTCCCGGCAAGCAATTCATCAATGTATTTGCGTACGGGTGGGGCCCAGTGACGCATATTCGACATGTTGATTGAAAATTCTTTAGTATCTTCGGGGATCTGCATGCTTTCGCTTGTCATGATCCACGAGCCTAATTCGCGATCAAGCGTGAAGCCTACGACGCCCTGGCCGATGGTTAAGACCAACATCGTTTGCGGGCCATAGACTGCGTAGCCTGCTACAACTTGGGTGCTGCCAGGTTGTAAGAAATCTTGCTCAGTCACTTCACGACCTGAGGCTGAGGCCGGCGCGCGTAGTACTGAAAAAATCGTACCAATTGAAACGTTCACATCGATGTTTGACGAGCCATCGAGTGGATCAAACAGCAATAAAAATTCGCCTTTAGGATAACGATTAGGGATCAGATGGATGGTTTCCATTTCTTCAGAGGCCATTGCCGCTAAATGGCCACCCCATTCATTTGCCTCAAGCAATACCTCGTTAGACATCACATCGAGTTTCTTCTGAACCTCACCTTGAACGTTCTCGGTTTCAAGGCTACCTAAGACCCCGCCCAAGGCGCCTTTGCTCACGGCGTGACTGATAGTTTTGCAGGCGCGTGACACAATTTCGATTAGCAATCGCACTTCAGCGCTGAGCGCATGGCTAGCGCGTTGCTGTTCAACGAGGTATTGGGTGAGTGTTTTACGTTTCATATTATTTTTGAGGTCAAGGTAGTCAGGCAGGGAATCAACACTAAAAGGTCACGAACAATCAGATCACGCATACACAATTAAAAGATCATAGCGCCAACGCCTTCGTCACAATTTCAAGTGTATTACGCGAGAGCCCATCGTGTGAGGCCACGCGCTGCAATTGAAGACGCATCTGTTCTTTGACGCTTGGAATGAACCGCGCCCAGTGGTCAAAAGTGCGGGCGAGTCGTGCGGCGATTTCAGGGTTGATTGCATCGAGCGCCAACACCTGATCGGCCCAGAAGCGATAGCCACTGCCGTCCTCAGCATGCAGTCCCGTTGTATTAGCCATACAGAACATGAAGATCACAGCGCGCGCCCGATTTGGGTTGCGCAGCGTGAACGCCGGGTGTGCCATCAAGGTTTCAACCGCGGCGACATCCGTCTGGGGAGATGAGGCCTGCACGCTAAACCACTTGTCTACGACTAACGCATCATGCTGCCAAGTTTCATAAAAACGCGTCACGATTTCAGAAGACTGAGCCAGCGGCGCTTCGTGCACGATCGAGGTAAACGCAGCTAGGCGGTCTGTCATATTTGTGGCTTCGTTGAACTGCAACAACGCCTGCGCAATACCATCGCGCGCAGAGGCATCTGCCAAGGGTTCTGCGCCAGCAATCAAGTACGAGAGCGCCAGATTTTTTAAGGCGCGTCGTCCGGCAGGAAACGGTGCGGGTGAATAAGCGCCTGATGTTGCTTGAGTTTCATAGATAGTTTGTAGCGTCGCACGGCACGCTTTACCGAGCGCTCGACGCAAGGCGCGTCTTGCAACTGAAATCGCGAGCGGATCCATGGGGGTCATGCGTTCGATTAAGGTTTTTTCACTAGGCAAGGCGAGGGCGCGCGCACGAAAGCCAGCGTCAAGCTCCGGGTCAATCAGCGTGGCAGCCCAGGCTTTCAAAACAGTCGTATCGACCTCTCCTGGATTTCCTGTCTGGCGATAGCTTTGAGCCATTTTAAAAATTTGCCGTGAGGCAAGTTCTTGGCCTGACTCCCAACGGACAAACGCGTTGGTGTCGTGGGCGCTGAGCAGAGCCAACTCTTGATCTTGATACGTGTAGTCGATCGTTATAGGCGCCGAGAAGTCACGCAGCAAGGAGGGGATCGGTTTCGATGACACGCCGTTGAATGTCCAAGACTGGCTTGCCTGCGTGAGTTCGAGCAATGCTTGCTGTGTTGTTTGACCGTCAAGCGTAAAAGGCAATGCTTTGCCTTGCGTGTCAATGAGCCCAATCTTGATTGGGATATGAAAAGGTAATTTTTTAAGAGGCGTTTGTTTTTCAACCCCCACCGGTGCGCACGTTTGGGTGAGCGTCAGGGTGCACTCTTGTCGTTGTTCGTTAAACGTCAATGAGACTGCAACTTTGGGTGTTCCGGCCTGAGAGTACCAACGTCTAAAAGTCGCGAGACTTAATTGAGGGTCGTTTTTATGCTGCTGATAGGCCCATTGCATGGCATCAACAAAGTCGTCGCACGTGACCGCCTGGCCATCGTGGCGTCGAAAGTATTCATCCATTCCGGCGCGAAAGGCCTCTTCGCCCAGCAACGTGTGCATCATCCGGATGACTTCAGCGCCCTTTTCGTAGACGGTCGACGTATAAAAGTTACCAATCTCCTGGTAGCTTTCAGGGCGAATCGGATGCGCCATCGGGCCATTATCTTCAGGAAACTGAGCTGCCCGCAAGCCCACGACATCGTCAATGCGTTTGATCGCGCGCGCGCTTGCTGCCTCACGGGCGCTGAGCCCTTGAGCCATCATGTCGGCCGTAAACTCTTGATCCCTAAAAACCGTTAAGCCTTCTTTCAAACTTAATTGAAACCAATCGCGGCAAGTGACGCGATTGCCCGTCCAGTTGTGAAAGTATTCATGACCGATCACGGCCTCAATGGCCTGATAATTTGCATCGGTTGCAGTGTTTGGGTCGGCCAGAACATACGCGGCATTAAAGACGTTTAAGCCTTTATTTTCCATCGCACCCATATTGAAATCGCGGGCGGCCACAATCATGAAACGGTCGAGATCAAGCTCTAGCCCAAAACGCACTTCATCCCAACGCAAAGATCGCTCAAGCGACTCGATCGCCCAACTGGTTTGTGCTTCGGTACCTGGGTCACTATAAACTTGAAGTAAGACCTCACGGCCGCTGGCTGTTTGGCTGCGCTGCTCGCGGCAGGCAAAGTCGCCAGCCACCAAGGCAAAAAGATAGCAAGGCTTGGCAAAGGGATCGTGCCATTTGGCCTCGTGGCGGCCTGCATCAAGTTGTTGGGTAGACAGTAGATTGCCGTTTGACAACAAAAGCGGATATTGCGCCTGGCTTGCGCGCAAGGTGACCTCATAGATTGACATCACGTCTGGACGATCAGCAAACCAACAGATTTTTCTAAAGCCTTGCGCTTCGCATTGCGTAAAGAGGCTTGCGCCTGACACATAGAGACCGGCCATGCTGGTGTTATTGGCGGGTGAGCAGGTGCTTTTTAACGAGAGCACAGCCTGCGCTGGCATGTGATGAATGGTGAGTGTTGTATCAGAGAGCGTGTACTGCTGGTCGTTTAACAAGACTCCGTTCAGATGCGCGCTGAGCAAAGTCAGCCCTTGGCCGTCTAGCACTAAGTCGGCTGAACTACGCACATCGGTGCGACGAATAACGGTCAGTTCGGCGCTGACGGTGGTGCACTCGGGTTCAAGATCAAATTCAAGCGAAATCTTGGGAATTAAAAAGGCGTAGGGTTGGTAATCTTGCCGGTGGATGGTGGTTCCGGTGTCAGTGCGCATAAAACGGGCTTCCAAATCTGGCTAAGTGCTTACTGGTTTAAGACAATAAGCGTCATTGTATGGGTGTCTGACAGAAAAAAACCTAAATCTGCCCTATGATAGATATCTAAATCGTGGCTTAACTTGAACAAATCCGTGAGACATTAACATGACACAACTTGAGGTGCGTCCGTTATCAAGGGCTGTCGGTGCAGAGATTTTGGGTATTAATTTGCTCGAGTCTGTCAGCGATGCGCAAATTGCAGAAGTCCGTAAGATTTGGCTTGAACACGGTGTTGTGTTTTTTCGCGAACAGCCTCTTGAACCGCAGGCATTTCAGGCGTTCGCACAGCGGTTTGGCGAGATTATTGAATACCCGTTTGTCAAAGGTTTGCCTGGTTTTCCGTTAATTGTGCCGGTATTAAAACTGCCTCACGAAAAACATAATTTTGGTGGGGTTTGGCACACCGACACCACTTACTTGCAAGAGCCACCTATGGCGACGATGCTGATCGCCCGCGAATTGCCGCCCGTGGGCGGTGACACCTTGTTTGCCAGCAATTACGCTGCCTTTGAAGGGCTTTCACCAGCGTTGCAAAAAACCTTACGCACTTTAACGGCTGTGAATTCGTCGGCCAAAGCCGCTGTGACGCATTCGCGTGAAGATCGGGTGGCTGATTCGGCAACCGACAAGGGGCGCTCTGAACTGAATTCTGAGCATCCAGTGGTGCGCACCCATCCTGAAACCGGACGCGAAGCGCTTTACATTAATCCCGGGCATACCTTACGCTTTGTGGGCTGGACCGAGGAAGAAAGCGCACCACTTTTAGACTATTTATTTGAACAACAAGTGCGTCCAGAATATACCTGCCGATTTGTTTGGCGCCCAGGTTCTATCGCACTTTGGGATAATCGTTGCGTGTTGCATAACCCGATTAATGATTATCACGGCTATAAACGCCTGCTGCATCGCATTACGCTCAAGGGCGATAAGCCAGTATAAGTGGCTAAAAAATTCGCGAGCAATCGCGATTTTTTAGTATCTCGATTAATTTTATTTAAAAATAAATAAAAAATATGTCTTATTCTTATCAAAAATACTTCAAATTTTTATTCAGTATTTTGGTGGGTTTGCTATTCGTTCATACCGCGTATGCTCAGGTGCCACAGTCCTTAGCCGGCAAGCAGATCAAAATCATTGTTCCGCAAACCGCCGGTGGCGCCTCTGATGCGATTGCGCGCATCATGGCGCAAGAGCTTTCTAAACGGTGGGGTATTGCGCTTGTCGTTGAAAACCGACCGGGTGCAGGAGGCAATATCGGTAGTGATACCGTTGCGAAGTCGGTTCCGGATGGAACGACCTGGCTCATGAGCTATTCGGGTA
>JBAXLV010000074.1:0-8270 GCA_037134635.1 Alcaligenaceae bacterium | reverse complement strand
CCGCTGCTATCGATGAGAGCCGCTCGCTCTGCCTGCAGGTTAAGCGAGAACTGATCAACCACTACTGTGCCCTGCGCTTGAGTCAACTGGGGCCAATTCGGCTCGCTCGGACCACTTGGATCGTAAATCACAGACATCCCGCGGTACTGCCCATCAAAGCGCATCACGCCGGTATCACCAGGCTGATCAAACGGAAAATGTTCGAGATCACCTTTGAGCGTCACTTTGGTTTGTAGCAGCTCACCTTGGGTCAGGGCCCGACGCAAAAACGTCCGCGCATCGGATGGCGCCATCGTCGTAAGGTATTGGTGCAACTTATTGACAGGCGCCTTTGAAACGAGTCCGGTCAAATCAATTCGGCCTAATTTTGTGGCTTGATCGGAAACCCACGATCCCTGCAGTTGGGCGGCGAGCTCTGGCGACTTCAGATCGAGCTGCGCCGAATCAATCGATAGTTCGCCTGTTGAAGTCTTAAAAATTTTTGCGCGTGCCGTGACATCACCCAGGTTCAGCTCAGACGGCTCGAACAAGTCACTATCGATTTTGAGCCCAGAGGTTGTGGCGCTGAAGGAGAAACCTTGCTGATTTGCGCTACGCGCAAGCAGAGGCCAGCGCGCCTCTGGCAACAGATCGGCCAGCCAACCGGTTAAGCGCATTTGTCCGGTCTGTGCAAACAATGCTGCCTTCTCATTCACAGCGAGTGGTAACGCGATCCTTTTTCCAGAGATCTCTAAGACTGTTTGACCCAACAAGCCTTGCTGAACATCGATCCAGGCACGCGCTGCGAACGCGCCAGAGACTTCTGGCAAATCTATCCACGGCGCCAATTCAGAGAGCTGTATCTCTTGAATCTCAAGGTAGATCTCGGCTTCGCGTTTGGGATGCGGCGCTAGCTGACTGAGGCTATTTTCAGTTTTCACCACAAGCTCAATTCGTCGACCCACAGACTCTGGTAAAGATGCAATCAGTCGAAGCTCATGACGAAACAAGCTATTGGTTAAGCTCAAGTCAATCTGCGACAGATTTAACACGGGAGCCTGCCGCACTTGATCTGTCCAGCGAAGTTGCGCTTGACGAATAAAAATTTCGCCTTGATCCAGCAACCAGCGTACCGCGAGAGTGTCGCGATCGAGTTTGATCTGTTCATTTGAATGTGCAACGAGGCGATGACCCGCAAACGATATCGTTCCATCAGAATGGCGGGTCGCTGCAAGATCGATTCCGTTGACCTCTAGCCGCGTCAGGCGAAGATCGAACTCAAGCAAAGTTCTCCAGGAAACAACCGCGTAGGCGTCAGGAACTTGGATTAAGGCATCACCGTCCGAATCGTGCACCGCAAGTTGACGCACCGACAGAGTTGGATTTAACCCAGACCAATCTGCGGAAATCTCGTCGATCGAAACTTTGGCGCCCACCGCCTCAGACAGGTGCTGCTCGACCAGAGGTCGCCATTCGTTAATTCGAGGTAGCACCCAATAACGCACCGTCAACATTGTCGCCGCAGCCGTAAAATACAGCAGCAGCAGGCTCAACAGAAGGAAGCGAAGTAAGTGTTTAACGGGTCGCAAAACGGCAGAATTTAAATATTTTTGTTAAGTCACATTCTATAGGGTATTGTTCAAGCTTGTAACCCACTCGGCGAGCGCGACTTTCATTCTTAGGTCGCAGTACCACCCAAAGCATGCCTAATCCTGAATTTTCGTCTGCATTAGTCTGGTCTGGGGCCTTACGTCGCCTATGTATCGGCGATCCCGACTTCGCGCATTGGCTTGCGCAAGAGTATTTAGATCCAGTCACCACTGAGCGCCTGCATCAGTGGTTTACAGAGCTCGCCCAAGCGCCGATTGGCAGCGCCGTGCTCGATCTACCAACGTGTCGCAGCGTATTACGCGCACTGCGAAAAAGAACCTTTTTTTTACTTATGGTGCGCGATCTGGGTGGCTTGGCCTCGTTAGAAGAGGTGGTTGGCGCCATGACAACACTGGCAGACCGCTGCATTGAGCAGGCCTATCGAACGATTATGCACGACCTTGTGGCCATTCATGGCAAGCCCATGGACGCCACGACGGGTCGTTCACAAGAAATGCTCATCATTGGAATGGGAAAACTTGGAGGGGCAGAACTTAACGTCTCGTCAGACATTGACTTGGTCATGCTTTATCCGGAAGAAGGTGACACGGACGGCCCAAGGCCGTTGAGTTATCACGAGTTCTATGGTCGGCTCACACGACGCATGATGCCCGTTTTATCAGAGCTTGATGCGCACGGACAAGTCTTTAGAACCGATCTACGCTTACGCCCAGACGGCGACTCAGGACCCTTGGCCTGGAGCCTAGATGCCTTCGAACAATATTTGTTTACGCAAGGCCGTGAGTGGGAACGCTATGCCTGGCTCAAAGCACGGGTCATTCCAGCCCGTGCGTTTGATGATAGCGATTCGGTCGCCCACGTGCAGCAATTCGAAAGTCTGCGTCAACCTTTTGTCTACCGAAAGTATTTTGACTTCGACACGCTAGCTGCGCTGCGTATGCTCAGAGAGCGCATTCGTCTTGATTTACAACAAAAATCGCTCATGCGCCCCGGGCTCGATACGAAACGCAACATCAAGCTTGGCGAAGGTGGCATCAGAGAAATTGAGTTTGTCGTTCAGCTTTCTCAACTGATCAAAGGCGGAAGGATGCCTGCCCTGCGGCAACGCGGACTACTCAGCGCGCTTGAAGCCCAAACGAAGGCGGGTTTGATTCCGACCTCAACTGCGAAACAGCTGAGCGAAGCGTATATTTTTTTGCGACGAACAGAGCACATGCTGCAGTATGCCGAGGATGCACAAACTCACCAACTACCCGAGGAGCCCGCGCGCAAAGTAGCCCTTGCACAAGCAATGGATCTGCCCGAAATTGAGTTTGAACAGACCCTGTCTAAACACCAACGCTTTGTCGCAAATACTTTTCGCGATGCATTCAGAATTGTTGGGTTGGACGCTAAAGACACTGCGTCAGATTCTGCATCGGCAGGTGAGTCCGATCAGGCGTCTTCACTCGAAGCGATCTTGGCTCGTTTTGGCCCAGAAAGCGAAGCACTTACCGCTCGAGTTGAAAGTTTTTTAGAGGGACACCGCATTCGTGGCCTGTCGAGCACCAGCCGCCTACGCATCGATACGCTGTTGCCTATAGCGCTTGAGGTCGCCCAACACACCACTCACCCCATGACCGCAGCTTTAAGGTTGCTAGATTTAATTGAAGCGATCTCGCAACGCAGTGCCTACCTCGCTTTGCTGGCCGAGTACCCAGAGACGATGACCCGCGTTGCGCGCATGATGTCGGCAAGCCCCTGGGCCGCACAATACTTGATCCAACATCCACTGGTTCTAGATAGTTTGATCGCGTGGCGCACCTTGATGGAGCCCGTCGACTTTACCCGAGTCGCAGCCTCGATGCACGCAGATCTTGATGCGTGCCTGCTGCCCGATGGCTCGTTTGACGTCGAACAGCAGATGAACTTAATGAGAGATATTCAGCGACAGGTTAGTTTCCAATTATTGGCCCAAGACCTCGAGGGTGTTTTAACGGTTGAAAGTTTGGCCGATCAACTGTCTGCCTTAGCGGATACGCTCTTGCAAGAGGCCTTAGTCAGAGTCTGGCCCCAGATCAACCCAACCACGCCTTCGGATGAAATCGGTGAGCCTAAACTAGCGATCATTGCGTACGGCCGCCTTGGCGGAAAGGAACTTGGCTATTCGTCTGATTTGGATCTGGTCTATCTGTACGACGATCCGCGCGAAGATGCCGTCGAACTCTACACCAAGCTCGGGCGTCGACTCACGTCCTGGCTTTCAACTATGACCTCGTCAGGTCGACTGTACGACATTGATCTGCGCCTACGGCCGGATGGCGAAAGTGGCTTGTTGGCGAACTCAATCGAGTCATTCGAGCAATATCAGACAAATCACGCCTGGCCTTGGGAACATCAAGCGCTTACCCGTGCCCGCTTTGCCGCAGGTGACCCGCGCGTCGGTGCACGGTTCGAACAGATCAGACAAAATATTCTAAAACGCGAACGCCAGCCAAGCACCTTTGCTCACGACGTGCGCGAGATGCGAAACAAAATAAACGCCGGACATCCAAATACAACCAACCTCTTTGACCTGAAACACGATCGGGGGGGCATGGTCGATTTAGAGTTTGTCACGCAGTATTTAGTCTTAGTCTACGCGGCTCAATATCCTGCTCTACTGAAGAATCTGGGCAATATCGCCCTACTGCAACTTGCGGGCGGCGCAGGCCTGATCGAAGCAGGGTTAGCCCAGCGCGCCAGTGATGCCTATCGAAACCTGCGTCGTCGTCAACATGAGCTGCGTTTACAAGGGGCAGACAAAGCACGGGTTGATCAACACGAGCTCGCCGAAGAACGTCAGGCGATTCAAGCGCTCTGGGCGGCTGTCTTCGTACACAAGCCCTCGGGATGCGTTTAAACTTGCGTCTGGTATTTTCAAATCTGTTTGTCCCGCTGAACCCGCATCTTAAGATTGGACCCGATTGTGCAAGATCCGTTGCGACCTAGCTTTTCGTTACCCGAAGGCAAAACTAAGGTATTGCTGCATTCATGCTGCGCGCCCTGTTCAGGCGAAGTCATGGAGGCCATGCTAGCAGCTGGCATTCAATACGATATTTTTTTCTACAACCCGAATATTCATCCGGTTAAAGAATACGAAATTCGTAAAAATGAAAATATTCGCTTCGCCGAAAAGCATGGGATCCGGATGATCGATGCCGACTACGATGTCGACAATTGGTTTGAGCGCATCCGAGGGCTTGAAAATGAGCCTGAGCGAGGCGAGCGCTGCACGCAGTGCTTCGATATGCGCTTTGAACGTACGGCGCTGTATGCATACGAGCACGGCTACGATACGATCACCAGCTCGCTTGGGATTTCGCGTTGGAAAGACATGAATCAGATCAACGCAAGCGGTGAACGAGCCGCCTCGCGTTACGACGATTTAATGTATTGGACCTACAACTGGCGCAAGCACGGTGGCTCGGCTCGCATGATCGAAATCAGCAAGCGCGAAGAATTCTATCAACAAGAGTATTGCGGCTGCGTGTATTCATTACGAGACACCAATCGGCACCGTCGTTCACAAGGCCGCGATCGCATTGCGCTTGGGGTCAAGTTTTATGGACGCGATGAGCTAAAAGCGCTGAAAGACGAGTAATTTGCAAGTTGTACTGAACCAGCAGTACACCAAAACGCTCACTCGAAAGAACCCTAAATTCTTCAATACGGTCTTGACCAAACGCCAAGTTTGGTGAGGCGTATTTGGCAGGATGCACCATCAACAACAGGTTTGGACCCGCCTGCTCTAGCCAAGCGCTCAACATCGTTTCATAAGCTGGATGAGAGCGATCAAAATCATAGGCTCCTGCGAACGCTTGATTACTTTGAATGCCCGCGCGTTGCGCCAAACGCGCTAAACTTTTTGCACCGAGCGCACCGATTAACCACGCTTTCAAGCGCTGCATGTACGGCAAGTGTCGAGGCAACGCAGAGGGTCGGGTATCGCGTAACCACGGCAATTGATGGGCGTAGCGTCGCTGCACGATCTGTATCAACAGATCGCGAATCATCGGAAACTGATGAACATGTAAATGACCATCTATAAAGTCGGGCGAGTGACCAAGATGCAGTTCAAACAAATCAAGTTGCGTTTCAATTTGCTCTGCAATCGCCTGCTTCGATAGTGTGCGTGCATACGCACGAAACAGTAACGTAGACAACGGCAGACACAGCCCCGTTTGCCCGAGCGGCTCAGTTAGATTCAGATGTAAACCCAGATCAATTGGTAGATTTTTTAGGGACTGTGCGGCCAAAGCGAAGCCAGGGGCCTGAACCAAACAGCCGGTCGCACTGACGCGCGCTTGCTCGGCAAGCGCAATAATCGCCTGATCGACGCCAGTTTCAAGACCGAAATCATCGGCGCAAATCACAATGGGGGTTGAAGATTGCACTGGGTAGGCGTGACTTCGTTTAATCACGAAAGCGACGGCCGCTTGAGCGTCGCACGATATAAAGCGGTCGACCTTTGACCTCTTCGAAAATTCTTGCGATGTACTCGCCGACTATACCAATCGAAATCAAGGTGATGCCAGAAAAAAACAACAAGATCGTGACGATGGTCGGCCAACCACTCACGGGATTTGAAAACAGAAAATATTCACCGATGATGTACAGGCCATAAATAAAGGAACAAATCGATACTAAAAAACCAAAGAGACTCACTGCCCGTAACGGCCAGGTTGTGAACGAGGTTAAACCGGCAAGCGCGAGTGTGAACAACTTCAATGCGCTGTAGTGCGTCGAACCGTGTTGCCGATCGGCTGGCGTGTATGCCACGGACTCAGACTGAAAGCCCACCCAAGCATAGAGCCCCTTCATAAACCGATTACGTTCAGGCAATTGACACAGCGCGTCGACCACGGCACGATCCATCAGACGAAAATCACCGGCATCGGGCGGCACTTTGACGCCACGAGAACCCGCGAGCAACGAATAAAACAATTTAGTACCCCAGCGTTTACTGGCACTTTCATCGTCACGCGTTTCTCGCACGGCATAAACCATATCCACACCGGCCTGCCAACGCGCCAACATCGTTGGCAACAGTTCTGGAGGATGCTGCAAATCAGCATCCAACAACATCACGACATCGCCCGTCGCAGCCTCGATGCCGGCTGTGATCGCGGGCTCTTTACCAAAATTGCGAGAGAGCTGTACAAAACGGAAACCCGGATTCAGTACCCAGGACGCCATCAAAGTGGCCGTCGCATCACTGCTACCGTCATCCACCACAATGATTTCCCAGTTGGCGCCCGTTTGCGCAAGTACCGCCTGGAGGCGCGGCAAAAGTAAACCCAAATTGTCGTGCTCATTGAAGGCCGGCACCACGCAACTCAGCATCGCGCGCGCGATCTCACGGCTTGGGGCTGAAGCTTGCGTGCCAAGGGAAACTGGAGCGGCAGAACTGGAAGTGGGTAGCGTCATACGTGAATGATACCGGTTAACGCGCCTTTTGCAGAGCCAGGCTGGCGCTCAAAATGGTGAGAATCACCACTGCAGCACCCAACAACATGCGTGGGCCTGGCACCTGATTAACCAGCCACCAGGCAAAAGCGATCGCATAAATGGGCTCTAAGGCCACGACAAGACCCGCCGTTCGCGCCGGTAATTGCCTAAGACTTGAGACGAATAAGAGATGTGCCAATCCCGTGCAAACGATCCCCAATACAGACACCCAGAACCAATTATTGATTGTGATCGGTGCTAGCGACCCGACAACCCAAGGAGACAGCAGAAGAAACACGATGCAATTTTGTAAACCCGCTACCGCAAAGGCATTGACCTCAAAAAGGTAACGGCGATTCAAGACAGCCAAAACGCCAAACCCTGCCCCTGACAATAGCCCCCACAGCAGACCCTCGGTGCCGACATCCGACAGGTCAAACGAAGGCGTAATTAGCAATAACCCGAGGCTGACCAACCAAAGCCTCACCCACTCGGCACGGGTCACTTTTTCGCGCAAAAGACCCCACTCAATCAGCGTAATGAAAGCTGGAAAACTGGCAAATCCCAGCGTCGCAATGGCGATTCCACCCACTTTGACAGAGACAAAGAATGTCACCCAATGGATCGTCAACATCACACCTGAGCTGAGCAACACCCGCCAACGTCCATGACCCAACAAGGTATGCAACGGTTGGGTTAACAACACCCGCCCAAACAAGGCTAGCGAGGCAACTGCGAAGCCCGCTCGACCCCAGGTAATAAATAGTGCGTCTGCGGTGATCAGTTCACCCAAAATTCCGGTGAAACCGAACAGCACCGCCACCAGATGCACAGCAAATAAAGACTGTGTGCGGCTTAGCAAAGCAGAGCACGCTGAAGCAAGCACCGCAACTGGAATTGCTGCATCGCAACAATCACGACCGGCGACCACTCGGCCAGCCCAAGGGAGCGGCCCAACCCGTGTAGGTTTTGGCTAGAGGCGTGGCGTAGTCACCCGCCTTGCTCGTACCGAGCCCCAGCGCAGCCAATGCTTCAGCAAATTTAACGGCGACAGCAACGCCATCAATGACGGGCACCCCTAACCGCTTGGTGAGCGTGTGACAAAGTGCCGTCATGCCCGCACAACCCAGCACGATCGCACCGCTGCGATCGCGACTCAAGGCCTTGCGTGCCGTCTGCTCGATTTGGCTCAAGATTGCCTCGCCTCCGTC
>JBAXLV010000073.1:0-8388 GCA_037134635.1 Alcaligenaceae bacterium | reverse complement strand
CGATCGCTAGTTCAGCGTTCGAATGAAATCCCACAACACGGGGTGGTCTGAGGTTGCCACATTAAAACGAAACCAGCTCGACGCGCGATCTTCTGGCCGAAAATAGGCGCCTGGCGCCAACCAAACGCCATGTTGCAAGGCACGCGTCGCGACACCCACGCTGTGCTTGGGCTCGATGGGCAAACGCCCCCATAAAAACAGACCCGCTTCAGGCGTATGAAACAACTCAACACCAACGGCCTGCAAATTCGCACCAACCTGTCGATGTGCCGCGCGTAATTTTTCAGTCAGAAACTGTACGTGTTGCTGATAGTGCCCTTCACTTAATACATTCGCAACGATGCGTTCGGCCATCTCAGATGACGTCAGCCCAACGGCCATTTTGCTACGCGCCAAACTTGCCAGCACATCAGGGTGTGCGGCCAAGTAACCCACGCGCAGCGTAGGCGTGATTGTTTTTGAGAACCCCGAAATATAAATGACACGTCGCAGACCTTCAAGCGCAGCAAGGCAAGGCGCACCGTCCTGCGCAAGCTCTCGATAAATATCATCTTCAATCACCCACAATCCGTGCTGCTCTGCAATGTCGAGCAAACGTTTTGCATGGGATAGCGACAACGACGACCCTGAAGGATTTTGTAAAACTGTATTAATGAAAATCGCTTTTGGCTGCGTGCGTTTAATGAGCAGCTGTAATTGATCAAAATCATGTCCATCCACCGTGCGTGTCAAGCCCACCACCTTCAGCCCTGCAAGCTGCAAGATCTGCAATAGATTGCAATAGCAAGGGTCTTCGACCACCACTGTATCGCCCGGGCGCAAAAGCGTGCGCACGACTAAATCAAGTGCCTGCGTGGCGCCCTGGGTCAACAGCACGTTTGAAGACTCAACCGGAATGTCATAGCGCCGCAGCATGACTGCAATCTGTTCGCGCAACGAGGCCATGCCAAAAGGGTGCCCATAACCACCCAAGCGTGTACCAGGTACTCGACTCAGCGTGCGCAACGCATGCTGTAGACCACTTTCGTTAATCCACTCACCCGGTATCCAACCGCACCCTGCTTTAATTGGCACCGAGTGATCTGCGAATACGTCGGACAACAACCAAGCTGCATTCAAGCTTGGCGCTGACCAAACCGGCGCAAGCGAAGGCTCGGTCACATGCGAATCCACCACCCGATACGCCGCTCCGCGTTTAGCCACGACTTTACCGGCGACCACCAAGCGCTGATACGCCTCAGACACCGTAAACGCACTCAATCCATGGGTACGCGCAAACTGTCGAACCGAAGGTAGGGCATCACCAGCGCGCAGGGCACGCCGCGCGATCGCGGCAGTCACTGCAACGACAATTTGTTCAACCAGGGTTCGGTCAGCCTTTCGATCGAGGGTAAGTGTCAACGCCATGGAGTGCACCGAGTTCATGCGACGCACGCGCGCACCGCAACCTAATGTGGATAAACCAGTACAGTTTGCCATAAATTGGCGAAACTGTACTGGTAAAAATCCCCACAGAAGCGCTACAGTAAGGCTTCAGCCCGATTACCGGAGAATCCCATGAATGCTGTCACCGAAGCCGTAAGCCTGTCCAACAGCGTGGACATGACCAATTTCTGGATGCCCTTTACGGGCAACCGCCAGTTCAAAGCCGCTCCGCGCATTCTGCAAAGCGCCAAAGATATGCATTTCACCACCATTGATGGCCAAAAGGTGCTTGACGCAAGCGCCGGCCTCTGGTGCGTCAACGCCGGTCATGGACGCGCAGAAATTATCGAGGCCGTGCACAAGCAGATGCAAGAGCTTGATTACGCACCACCCTTTCAGATGGCACATCCTTTAGCATTTGAGGCTGCAAAGGTTGTTGCGGGCGTGATGCCAAAAGGTTTGGATCGTATCTTTTTTGCAAACTCGGGCTCTGAAGCTGTCGACACCGCGCTCAAGATGGCCCTGGCCTATCACCGCGCGCGTGGCGAAGGCCAGCGTACACGCCTAATCGGTCGCGAGCGTGGCTATAGCGGTGTGGGCTTTGGCGGTATTTCAGTAGGCGGAATCGTTGCGAATCGCAAGGCCTATTCAGCCAACCTGATCCCTGGCGTTGATCACCTGCCACACACGCACAGCATTCCTGACATGGGCTTTAGCAAAGGTCAACCGCAGTGGGGCATGCACCTCGCCGACCACCTCGAAAGCCTGTGTGCCTTGCACGATGCCTCAACGATTGCTGCCGTGATCGTTGAGCCGGTCGCCGGCTCAACGGGCGTGCTGGTGCCGCCTGTGGGCTACCTGCAACGCCTGCGCGAGATCTGCACCAAGCATGGCATCTTGCTGATTTTTGATGAAGTCATCACCGGCTTCGGTCGCTTGGGCAAAGCCACGGCAAGTGAATACTTTGGCGTGACGCCTGACATGATTACGATGGCAAAGGCGATCAACAACGCTTCGATCCCGATGTCGGCTGTTGCGGCGAACACCCACATCTATGACGCCATTATTAATGCCAGCCCAGCCAATGCGATTGAGATGTTCCACGGCTACACCTACTCATCCCACCCCGCTGCTGCTGCTGCCTGCCTGGCAACTCAAGAAATCTACAAGCGCGAGAAATTGTTTGATCGTTCGCTGGCGCTAGCGCCGGCGTTTGAAAAAGCCATCCACGCGCTGCGTGGCGAGCCTTACGTTAAAGACATCCGCAACCTTGGCCTGATGGGTGCAGTTGAACTTGAGTCGCGCGCAGGTGCGCCCGGGGCACGCGCCTACGACGTTTTCTTGAAGTGCTTAGAAATGGGCGTGTTAGTTCGCTATACAGGCGACAGCTTGGCGTTTTCGCCACCACTCATCGTCAGCGAAGACCAGATCGACGAGATTTTCAATACAGTCAAAAAAGCCATTCACATGGTGGCATAAAAACTAAGGGGGTCAGTGACTCTCCTTCGATAAAAAGGGCGCTTCGGCGCCTTTTTTATTGCCGTCATCCCGCGTGGCGGGTGCGAGATGCCAGAACCCTCGCCACAGACTATGATGGCGTCAACCCATACTCTCTTAACGTTTTTTTAACATTTGCAGGAACCCTTTCACTCATGAACTGGCAACTCCCATTTCAATCCGGTCGTCAACCCGTACTCGCTCGCAATATCGTCTCAACCTCGCAACCCCTCGCTTCTCAAGCAGGTGCGGCCGTGTTTGCACGCGGAGGCAACGCGATTGACGCCGCGATTGCTGCAGCCATTACGCTGACGGTCGTCGAGCCGACGATGAATGGCATCGGCGGTGACGGTTTTTCAATTATTTGGGACGGAAAAAAACTACACGGGTTAAACGCGTCTGGACGCGCGCCAGCGGCCTGGTCACCCGAGCGCTTTAAAGGCATGGCCATCATGCCCAAGAATGGTTGGGATTCCGTGACTGTACCGGGTGCAGTGTCGCAATGGGTCGCGTTATCCAAAAAATTTGGTCAGCTGCCGTTTGAAGATTTATTCAAAGACGCCATTCGCCATGCCCGTGAAGGGTTTCCCGTCAGTCCGGTTATTTCTAAACAATGGGCGACCGCGGTCACCGAATTAGCCCAGCATCCCGGCTTTAGCGCCTTTATGCCCAATGGTCGCGCGCCAGCGACCGGAGAGATCTGGAAGTTTGCTGACCAGGCTGATACGCTTGAAGACATTGCACGCACAAACGGTGAGTCGTTTTATCGCGGCCGTTTAGCAAAAATGATTGCCGCGTTTTCGGCAGAATGTGGTGCGGTCATGACCGAAGCCGATCTGGCCGCACATCAAGCGGACTGGGTTGAGCCCGTATCGACTAACTTTCGCGGCTACGACGTGCACGAGATTCCTCCGAATGGCCAAGGTCTTACTGCGCTGCTCGCACTGAACATCATTGAACATTTGCCGTACAACGAAACTACGGCTGGTTCAGCTGAGCGTATGCATCTTGAAGTCGAAGCCATGCGTGTCGCCTTTGCCGATTTGTATGCCCACGTTGCAGACCCTGCCTTCATGAAAGTAAGCGTCAAAGATTTGCTCAGCAAGTCGTATGCACGCGAGCGGGCCAAACTCATTGATCCGAAAAAAGCCGGTACCTATGCGGCGGGACAACCGCCTTCTGGTGGCACGATCTATTTATGTGCCTCCGACGCAGACGGACGCATGATCTCGTTGATTCAATCAAACTTCAAAGGTTTTGGGTCAGGCGTCGTCGTCCCTAAAACAGGAATCGCGTTACAAAATCGTGGTTCAGGTTTTGTCACGACGCCAGGTCATCCCAATCAAGTGCTAGGCGGCAAGCGGCCCATGCACACCATCATCCCCGCCTTCATGACGCGCGATGGTCAACCTGAAATGGCCTTCGGTGTGATGGGTGGCAACATGCAAGCGCAGGGTCATATGCAAATGGTGTTGCGTCGCGTCGTTGAGCAACACAATCCGCAGGCCTGTTCAGATGCGCCACGCTGGCGGATCAACGATGCCGCTGAACTCACACTCGAGGCAAGCGTCAGCACTGCCGTCGTAGCAGGCCTAAAAGCCATGGGGCATGCGCCGTTGGTTGCAGCGCCCGACAGCACGGATTTTGGTAGCGCGCAGTTAATCGCACGGCTGGGTGAAACGCAGACAAGCGTTGGGCCGTTTGCCTACGCAGCAGGCTCTGACCACCGCCGCGATGGTGAGGCGGTCGGTTACTAACAAACACAAGCCACTACTCGACCGTCACGCTCTTTGCTAGGTTACGCGGCTTATCCACATCAGTGCCTCGGGCGCACGCTGTGTGATAAGCCAGTAATTGCAGAGGGATCGTATGCAAGATGGGTGACAACAAGCCATAGTGTTCAGGCATACGAATCACATGTACGCCTTCGTCACTCACAATGCGCGTATCCATATCCGCGAATACGTACAGCTCACCGCCCCGTGCCCGTACCTCTTGGATATTAGATTTAAGCTTTTCTAACAAGGCATCATTGGGTGCAATGGTGACCACCGGTATTTGCTCAGTCACCAAGGCGAGGGGCCCATGTTTGAGTTCACCTGCTGGATACGCTTCAGCGTGAATATAGCTAATCTCTTTAAGCTTCAGCGCGCCCTCAAGCGCGATCGGATAATGCATACCGCGCCCCAAAAATAATGCGTTTTCTTTTGTTGCAAAACGATCGGCCCAACCCATGATTTGAGGTTCGAGCGCGAGCACTGCGGTAATCGCGGCCGGTAAATGACGCAACGCTTTAACGTGCTCGGCCTCTTGCTGATCTGTCAGTTGCTGATGCACCTGGGCCAAGGCCAAGGTCAACATAAATAGTGCCGTCAGTTGCGTGGTGAAGGCTTTAGTCGAGGCTACACCAATTTCAACGCCCGCACGCGTGATATAGGCCAGTTCGCATTCACGCACCATGGCACTGGTCGACACATTACAAATCGTCAGTGTGTGATGCATGCCAAGCGAATGCGCGTGCTTCAGCGCAGCCAAGGTATCGGCGGTTTCACCCGACTGCGAAATTGTGACGACGAGCGTTTTGGGGTTGGGCACGCTATCGCGATAGCGATACTCACTTGCAATCTCAACCGAAACAGGGATCTTTGCGACCGACTCAATCCAATACTGCGCCGTGAGGCCCGCGTAGTAGCTCGTGCCACAGGCCAAGATCAATACGCGATCAATCTGCTTAAACACTTGATACGCGCGATCGCCAAACAACTCTGGCGTGATTGACTCGACGTCTTCCAGTGTATCGGCCACAGCGCGCGGCTGTTCGAAAATTTCTTTTTGCATATAGTGCCGATACGGGCCCAGATCTGCAGCGCCAGTATGGACATGAACAGTATTAATTTTTCGAGTGATCTGCTTGCCCTTCGCATCCATAATCCATACATTGCCCAACTGCAGATCGGCCACGTCTCCATCCTCAAGGTACACAATCTGATCCGTTGTTCCGGCTAACGCAAGCGCATCTGAAGCTAAAAAGTTTTCGTTTTTACCGCGACCAATGACTAAGGGCGAGCCATAACGTGCGGCGACAATGCGGTGAGGTTCGTCGCGACAAAATACGGCAATCGCATAGGCACCCTTCAGGCGTTTAACGGCTTGCTGAACCGCCTCGAGTAAATCACCGCTATACAAATGACGCACAAGATGGGCAATGACCTCGGTATCCGTTTGGCTTTCAAACACATAACCAGTCGCCTGTAGCTCAGCGCGCAGCTCTTCGTGATTTTCGATAATGCCGTTATGCACCAACGCAATGCTGGGCGCGTCTTGGCCCAAGGCTGAAAAATGCGGGTGCGCATTGCGCGTGACCGGGGCACCGTGCGTTGCCCACCGCGTGTGCGCGATACCCGTGAACCCCGCGATGTGCTCGCGCGCAATCGTGTCTGATAATTCGGCCACGCGCTCAGTGCTGCGTGCGCGACGCAAAACGCCATTATCAAAGACTGCGACACCACAGGAGTCGTAACCGCGATACTCGAGCCGACTCAAGCCTTCGACCAAGATCGGGGTAATGTCTCGGGAAGCCACTGCACCAACGATGCCGCACATACAATTCTCCTTAGGGTGCTGGCATTGTGCCAAACTTAGTATGGAATTTTATTTCTAATTAATATAACTTATGAAATTAAATAGTATATTTATGGATAAATGAAATATAATTTCATTTAAATAGTATTTCTAATCTTTTAATATATTTCTACGATGATAGAAACCCTAGACGAACTCGATCGGCGCATCCTTGAGCACTTGCAGCAAGATGCCAGTATCACAAATCAAACGCTGGCCGAACGGGTGCACGCCTCGCCACCGACCTGTATGCGACGCGTGCGCCGCTTAATCGACACGGGCATTATTCAAAAACAGGTGGCGATCGTCGATCCCGCAAAAATCGCAAACACGCTCACCGCTTTACTAGAAATCACGCTCGATGTGCAGTCTTCAGAAAGCTTGCAACAATTTGAACAGGCAGTCGCCCAAGAAGACGCGATCTTGCAGTGTTATCGCGTCTCTTCTGGTCCAGATTTTGTCTTGATTGCGCAGGTTGTTGATATGCCGGCCTATCATGCGCTCGTGCATCGCGCGTTTACTGCACAGGCAAACGTGCGCAATGTGCGTACATTTTTTTCCATTCATCGCAGCAAGTTCGACACCCGCAGCGCGCTCGGTTAGTGCGGGGCGCGCTGTTCGCCAAGCAGGGTGCGATATAACTGAACATACCGATCCACCATCCGCTCAACACCATACTCGGTGGTCACCGCAGCGTACGCCGTTTCAACCATTGCCTGCGCTTGCTTCGGCTGGGTCAATACCGATGCAATATGCACCGCCATCGCAGCGTGGTCACCTGCAGCACACAATAGGCCACGGCCTTCAGCAACCGTTTCTTTCAAACCACCCGCATCCGTGGATACCACGGGTACTTTTTGCAGCATCGCATCCAGTACGCTACTGCCCAGCGCCTCAAAGCGCGAAGCCATCACAAAAACCGATAGCGCAGAGAATAACTGCTCAACATTGGGTTCAAATCCCAATAATAGATAACGCTCTTGCAAGCCAAGCGTGTCAATCAACTGTTTCGCTTGCTCAGACGCCGCACCCGCAGCACCCCAATGGACGAAGACGACGTCATCAAACTGAGCACAAACTTGCGCTGCTGCACGTATCAACGTAAGAGGATCTTTTTCAACAGAGAGCGCGGCAGCGGTTCCGACCAAGCGTCGATTTGCGAGTTTGTATCGCGTTAAAAAATCTTGAACGCGCGCGATATCTGCACGAATTGGCGATACCGCACTTGCGATCACTGCTGTCGAAATACCCATCGCGCGCGGGGCGGCCGCAGCAGCCTCACTAATGGCAACCATTTGACCGACCTGACGCCACTTCAAGCGTGTCAACCACGCACGCATACCCATTGAAAAACTCGTACGGCGGGAAAACACCAACGCGCAGCGATGCAACCAAGCGGCCACGACGGCCCATGCGACAGCCTTCGCTGTTTGCACATGCAAAATATCGTACCGCTTGGCGTGCAAGGCAAGCCACACACCAAAGGCGACGCCACCATGCGCAGTGTGCACCACCAAACCCTGTGCCCTCGCGCGCTCTGCAAGCGCGCCAGACCTAACGAGCAATAGCTCAACGTCGTGGCCACGCTCGCGCAAACCTTGAGCGGTCAGCAATGTTTGCCGTTCACCGCCGCGCCAACCTCGCTCGGTATTAATTTGTAAAACGCGCAGAGCGCGCTCAGCCATTCTGGCCCGCGTGCGGTGCCTGACGATAACGAATCACATTGACTGCGACTGCAACCATCGCAAAGGCGATCGCCACCAACAAACCAAGCAGCGGGCCCGCAACAAAACCCATACTAAACACCATCGCAACCACGGCTCCGCCAAACGTCTGGCCAAATAC
>JBAXLV010000072.1:0-8545 GCA_037134635.1 Alcaligenaceae bacterium | reverse complement strand
TTTTTGTTTTTGTTTGTTTGGGGGGGCGTATGTTTGTTGGGGAGTGCGGGTGGTACTGATTATGCAAAAGGCTGGCTTGATTTAGTGACGGCGGTCTCCGCGCTCCCTCACGAGCAACGCAGTCGCTTTCATATAGTCGTGATCGGTGACCTCCCTAATCAATTAAAGCGCGCCCAAGTCGCAGATTGTGGGATGTCTGAGCAAGTGAGTTTTCCAGGTTTGTTGGATGGTGTTCGCCCGGTGTTGGCCGCGTGTGATATTGGCTATGTGCTGTCGTATCAAGAGGCCTTATCTTTTGCTTGTCGTGCACTGATGGCGCTTGGCTTGCCGGTGCTGGTCACGCGCGTGGGGGGGCTACCCGAAAACTTGGCCGATGAGTATGAAGGTTGGATCGTGCCGCCTCGCAGCCCAGAGTTAATTAAGCTCATTTTACAAAAAATACTTAGTCAGCCTCAGCAGTTGCTTCAGATGGGGGCTTGCGCGCGCGCGCGCGCCGAACGTGAGTTCGGACTACCTGCGTTTGTTCAAGCCACGCTTGCAGCTTATCAATTAGAATAAAGTTCAAATGCCGGCGTCTTATTTTCAGTTGTTAACTTGTGTTTAACCGATGATGTCGATTCCAATTCTGATGTATCACCAAGTGGCGGTTCCTGTGCCGCGTGGATCAGCGTTTCGCGGCTTGACAGTTCATCCCAAAAGTTTTGCACGGCAGATGCAGTGGATGCAGCGCTTGGGCTACCGCGGTTTAAGCATGCGCGATCTTATGCCCTACTTAAAGGGCGAACAAACCGGAAAAGTATTTGGCATCACCTTTGATGATGGTTTTCGCAATGTGCTTCAGAACGCGCTGCCGGTTTTGCAAGCATGCGGCTTTACTTCAACCAATTATTTTGTTGCCAATCAGTTTGATGGCGGCAACGTTTGGGACGCCGAGAAGGGCGTGGCGCCTTCGCCTCTCATGTCGAAACACGAGATGATGGCTTGGGCCGATGCCGGGCAAGAAGTGGGTTCACATACCCTTGACCATGTGCATCTTTCAGAACTGTCGCTAGATGCCGCGCGCGATCAATTAGCGCGGTCTCGTCGTATTCTAAGTGACGTACTCGGCGCCGAAGTGACCGCGTTTTGCTATCCCTACGGCGATTTCGGCCTTGAGCATCGACAGTTGGCGAAAGAGGTGGGCTATACCAATGCAACGAGTACGGCCCGCGGGCTGGCCAGTGCTTCAGATGATTTCTTTGCGCTTCCGAGATTAGGAATCTGGCGCACTACGCACTTGTTGCGTTTTTTGTACCAGTGCTTGTCCCAACACGAGAATCGCCGACGTGCCTGAACGCTTGCGTATCGCGCTGCTCGTTGATCGTTTCGGTCGCAGATTTGGCGGTGCCGAAGCTTATGGCGTCAATTTGTTTGAAGTGCTTTCACAGCGCCACGATGTGACCGTGATCGCCCATGATTTTGAACACGACTTGCCTGTTAAGCAAATCAAAGTGAAGTCAAGTCGAAAGTGGCCCAGCTGGGTGCGCGTCTGGCATTTTTCTCGTCAAGCCGAACGTCTGACGCGTGAAAATTTCGATGTCGTGCATTCGCACATGAATGGCGGTACTGGCCAGATCCATGTGATCCACGTTGACCCGATTCGTTATCGGCGCTTGCAAGACGTGAATTGGTGGCAACGTTGTTTGGTCTATTTGCAGCCCAGTAATCTGGTGTATCTCATGCTAGAGACTGCCAATATGCGCGCAAAGCTTGGTATGCAAGTCGTGGCGGTATCGCCGTGGTTAAAAGAACGTATCCACGATTCTTATGGCACACAGTTGTCTGTCGAAATCATCGCGCCCGGAGCCAAGCGTGTTGCACGCGACCCGGTGATTCGCGATCGGATTAGAGCAGAGCTTGGCTGGTCTGCGACCGATGTTGGTTGTTTGTTAGTGGCACGCAATCCCTTGCGTAAAGGGTTGGCAACTGTCTTGCAAGCCTTGGCGCAATTGCCTGCGCACTTTCAGTTGGCAGTCGTGGGCGCGCGCTCTGAGATCAAAGACTATTTAACTGTCAATCATCCTGAGCTTCTTGCTCGTGTGCGCTTAATTGCACCCACTTCCGATGTCTCACCGTATTATCAGGCGGCTGATACGTATGTGCACGCGACGTTACTCGACAGCTTTGGCTTGGCTCCTCTCGAAGCGATGGCGCATGGTTTGCCGATCATCGTCAGTGGGAGCGAACACTGTGGGTTTGGCGCTTACGTTAAGCATCGTTTCGATGCATGGGTATTAAATGACCCAGAAGATGCCAATGAAATTGCGCAAGGCCTGGTGGCCTTGAATTCAGATCAAGTTCTGCGGGCTGAACTATTAAGGAATGGAGAAAAACTAGTCGCGTCTTTGTCGTGGACAGCTGCCGCTCAAAAATACGAAGCTTTGTACTACGAGAGTATTCGGGCGCGTGCCTAGACCCAACCTCTTAGCCAATAACCCAACAAGCCGAGATATTCTTTAATGATGGTGCGACTCGCTTCAAGACTGCGAATTTGTGGTAACCATGGATTGAGTTCAACGTCTTCAGGTAGGGTAATTTGTGGTGCGCTTGAGGCGGGCATTGTGTCAATCCCGCGTTTGATAAAGGTCGCGAGCGCACGCGGCATATGAAGGGCCGAGGTGACTAAGAGTGCGCGTTTAAGCTGCGCGCTTTGCATCATCTGATCCGAAAACTGTGCATTTTGGTAAGTATAGCGGCTGTTATTTTCTAAAATCAGTGCCGATTCTGGAACACCGCGCTGCCGCAATATTTTGGCCATGATTTGCGCTTCACTCACTTTGCCTTCAAGCGCACCACCTGATAATAAAATTTTGGGTGCGCGTCCCGCCAAATATAAAGCTGCGGCGCGATCAATCCGATCAAAGGCTGTTGCACGGTTATACGGCTCAAACCAATTTGCACGATTAGCCTGAGTATTGCCGCCCAATACAACAATCACATCAGCACGCGGTGCACGTGCGGCCTCTTCATAGACGTAGCGACGTTCGAGTTTGCCGCCGAAATAAAGCGAAGTGATGGGTAAAGACCAAAGAAACATCCAACCAAGACCCAAGATTGAAAAGAACACTGCTGTGCGCTTATGTGACCATAGCGCGCACACGACCGCGATCACCAGAAGCATGAGTCCAAGGCTTGGGGGGTACAGAAACAAGTTCGAGAAGGGGATCTGTGAAAGCACGATGCGCTAAAAGAGTAAAAGAAGCGAAAAGAAGGTTGAGCGTTTGGAAAACTCGTCGATTAAAAAAACTGCTGTGTTCGAGCTACGACTTCGCCAACACTGGGCCACTGACCTAACTGTCCCAGATTAACGCTATCGGGGGTCCACGGCCGTGTTCGCGCTGGGTTCGTGACACCAAACAAAGTCATTTGCTTTGCGCCTACCGCGGCGCAAAGATGTGAGACACCTGAGTCATTGCAGACCACCACCTTGGCTAAACGTGTGAGTGCGCAGAAACCGCCTAAGCGTAACGGCTCAATCAGGTCGGCGGTGGGCACGCTACGCAACGCGCTAGCCTGTTCAGATTTGGGTGGGCACATGGCGACTCGAACGCCGTTGTTTTGCAGGATGCGCGTTAACGCATCAAACTGCGACCAAACCTTCGCTTGCCCGCGATGTGTGCCCGTGGCGGTGGGCGCAATGAGGACAAAGTCACCGGCCTTGAGCCCGGCGGCACTGAGGTGGTCATGCGCGCTTTGAGTATGCTGCTTGGTTAAGGGCAGTTGTAGTCGCTCTGGCAAGACCTGCGCACTTGCATTGATGCCCCACGCTTGCAAGGCTTGTTGGGCGAGCGCAAAGCCACTTTGCACAGCATGTTCGGGGTCAGAGGCTTTGTTCATAGGCCATTTCAGTAGTAGGCTGCGACCGTCATCACGCCAGCCTGCGCTTTGAAGTCCGGCTAAACGAAAGCACAGCGCGCTAGAGAGCGAATCAGGCAAAAGCAGTCCATGCCGATAATTTGGGTGCTTTTTGCGCCACTCGCGCACCTCAAAAACATCTTCGAGCAGGCGCCCTGACATGGGCAAAAAGCCCTCAATCATGAGTCCAGACAGCAGGTCTTTTGCCCAGCCGCGCGCGCAGACTGAATAAGGGACGTTGAGCCTCTGAAGCATGTCTAGTACGGGCAGGCTCATGCAGACATCACCGACCCAGTTGGGTAAACGAATAAGAATTGGTTCTGGTCGCATCACAAATTGGCTTAAAGTAGATTTTGTAAGGATACGACAAGTAGCGGTTAAACTTCAGTTTTCTCGTCTTTCAGAGCAATATTTTGACTCAGCCGACCGGCCTGCCAGCGACCTCTTCGTCGCCTTTAAGCATCACCTTGTGGCGTCGTATCTACGAACGCGTAGGCGCCTACTGGAAAGGGCTTGCCCTGGCCGTGGTTTTTATGGCCGGTGCAGCAGCCACACAGCCTACCCTGGCGTTGGCCATGAAACCCTTGCTCGACGAGGGTTTCTCAGGCGCCAAACCAGAATATGTCTGGCAAGTGCCCTTGGCGATTATCGCCTTGATCTCATTGCGGGGCGTCTGTAATTTTTTCAGTGATTACCTCTTGGCTTGGGTCGCCAACAACGTCTTGTTAGGCGTTCGTGCCGATATGTTCGAAAAACTGCTGGCAATGCCCGATAGTGAATTCAAAAAAGGGGATACGGGGCGCTTATTAAATCGCTTTACGGTTGATGCAGGTAACGTAACCGGCTACGCGACCGACGTCTTAACCGTTGTTGTACGAGAATCGCTGGTTGTGCTTGCGATGATTGGTGTATTGCTCTTCATGTCCTGGCAGCTAACGCTGATTATTCTGGTGGCTATGCCAATCTCAGTTTTGATTTCTCGTGGGTTCATTGACCGGATGCGGCGCATCAATCGCGATATGGTCAACATGAATGCCGAGTTGACTCGTGTGGTCAATGAGGGCATCGATGGGCAACGCGTGGTGAAGTTGTTTGATGGCTATGCCTTCGAGCGCAAACGCTTCGCATACGTCAGTGGTCGACTGCGACGGTTTGACATGCGTGCGGCAACCTCTGACGCAGCCTTGACGCCAATCACGCAGGTGGTGACGGCCGTTGCTGTTGCGGCCGTGATTGCAGTCGCGTTGGATCAAGCAAACTCGGGCACACTTACGGTAGGCAGTTTTGCTGCATTTATGGCGGCGCTGGCGCAGATTTTTGATCCGATCAAGCGTTTAACCAAAGTGGCTAGCCGCACTCAGAAGATGTTGGTTTCAGCCGAAAGCGTTTTTATCTTGATCGATCAGCCCTCAGAGGCCGATACGGCGACGGGCGCCTTTGAGGGCCGTGCAAAAGGTCGTGTTGAGTTCAGTCTTGTGTCGCATCGTTTTGCCGGGGGCGACGTTGATAACTTGTCGCAGGTGAGTATCGTCGCTGGGCCTGGTCAAACCATCGCCTTGGTGGGCCGCTCGGGCAGTGGTAAGACGACACTCGTCAATATGTTGCCTCGCTTTGTGGCGCCATTGGATGGAAAAGTCTTGATTGACGATCGAGACATTGAATCAATTTCTTTGCGCAACTTGCGCGAGCAGCTCTCGCTTGTCAGTCAAGACGTTGTGTTGTTCGACGACACAATCGCCGTGAATGTGGGCTACGGTGCCTTGCACGATGCGTCTGAAGCCGAAATTCGTGGTGCCTTAAAAGCCGCGAATTTACTTGAGTTCGTTGACGGCTTGCCGCTCGGTATCCAAACACGCGTGGGTGAAAACGCCACGCGCTTGTCGGGGGGACAACGCCAACGCTTGGCGATTGCGCGCGCACTGATTAAAAATGCGCCGATTCTGATTTTGGATGAGGCCACGTCAGCGCTTGATAATGAATCAGAGCGTCAGGTGCAAGCTTCGCTTGAAATACTGATGAAAGGTCGTACGACCTTGGTGATTGCGCATCGTCTATCGACTGTGCAAAACGCCGATAAGATCGTTGTGATGGATAAGGGCAGGGTAGTTGAGCAGGGTTCGCATGCCGAACTATTGGCGCAGGGTGGGGCTTACGCAGGCCTTTATCAGATGCAGTTTCGCGACGAATAAAACAGACGTTTAGTCTGACAAGGGTGAAACATGAGTCTTCAAGACAATCAGATTGCAGAGCAAATCAATGCCGCGGTGTTAGCAAGGTTTGGTGAAGTCATCCATACGCCGAAGAGCGTGCCTCATGCTGCAGAACTTTTGCGCATGCTCACGCGTAGTTCGCATCGTCGCTGGACAGAACAAGCAATTGAGCCCGAGTTATTAAAGCTCTTGTTCGCCTGTGCAATGTCTGCCCCGTCAAAATCTGATTTGCAGCAAGCCGATATTATTCATGTGGTTGATCGCGACAAAATCAAGGCGATTGCAGATCTGATCCCGGATATGCCGTGGATCAATAGTGCACCCGTCGTGTTGGTGTTCTGTGGCAACAATCGGCGGATTCGTCAGATCGGGCAGTGGCGCGGCAAACCCTTTGTCAACGAGCATCTTGACCACTTCATGAATGCCTCGGTGGATGCGGGCTTAGTGCTTGCAAATTTTATTCGCGCTGCCGAGAACGTGGGCTTAGGCACAGTACCAATCAGTGCGGTCCGTAATCATTCTCGCCAGACCAGTACCATTCTTGGTTTGCCCGAGGCGGTGTTTCCGGTCGCGGGTTTGTGCGTGGGTTATCCGTTTGAAAAGGGAAGAATTATTCCTCGACTCCCATTGAGCGTCACCGTTCATACAGATGTGTTTGACGATTCAAATGTGCGTGAAGAAATCGATGCCTACGACCAACGCCGGCACTCAACATTTCCGTTACGAAAACAGCGCTACGCCTCGATTTATCCCGATGCTGACTTTAATGGCTGGTCTGAAGATAAAGCGCGGCATTATTCGATGCCTGAGCGCGCAGATTTTGGAGAATACATTCGTGCCCAAAAGTTCAGCTTAAAGTGATCCAACCTTAAGCTCTCCCCGCAACGATCGCAATATTTTCTGGCACGCTTCTTGCATACAAACATGTATACAAGAATGGGTTCCTAAAAATGACTTTGCGATTTTCTGTTGCTCAACCAATTGCGCCAGAGGCCTTAAGCGCGACGCAGGGGCTACCTGCACATGCTTGGATCAGCAAGCCTGAAGAGGCGATCTCATCGGGTAAGCATGGGGCGTTGTCTGGATTGAGTTTTGCCGTTAAAGACAACATCGACGTGGCTGAGATGCCCACGACGGCCGCGTGCCCTGATTTCTCTCGAATACCCAGTCAAAGCGCCGAAATAGTGCAGCGTTTGCTCGAAAAGGGTGCGTCGCTGTTAGGCAAAACGAACTTAGATCAGTTTGCTTGCGGCTTGAATGGGACGCGGTCTGCGTACGGAGCGGTACCGAACGCCTTCAACCCGACTTTGGTTAGTGGTGGGTCAAGCGCTGGGTCAGCCTACGTTGTTGCAACCGGGCAAGTCGATTTTGCGCTTGGTACCGATACGGCAGGGTCAGGTCGCGTGCCGGCGGGGCTTAATAACATCGTAGGGTTGAAACCGAGTCGCGGTCTTTTGAGTGCCCGAGGTGTATTGCCCGCAGCCCAGAGTGTCGATTGCGTATCGATCTTCGCGCGAACTGTTGAGGTGGCTTGGCGGGTGTTGCTAGCGGGTGCGCAATACGATGCTCAAGATCCGTACTCAAGACGTCTGACACTGAGTGCTGTAGCCCTTGGTGCCTCGTTTCGCTTTGGAGTACCCAAGCAACTTGAATGGTTTGGTGACAAACAAGCTGAACAAGAATTTAGCGTGGCGATCGATCGCCTCATCGCGCTTGGCGGCGTTCGGGTAGAGGTGGATTACACGCCTTTGGCGCAAATTGCTGACTTGCTCTACGGCAGCGCGTTAGTCGCTGAACGCTATCAAGCAATTCGCGAATTTTTCGATCTGCATGAACAAAGCGTGCTTGAACCTGTACGCAGCATTATTGCCGCCGGCAAAAGCTATAGCGCCGCCGACGTGTTTGATGCACAGACCGAATTGCGACAACTTGCCCAACAGCTCGATGGTCTTTGGGATGACATTGATATTTTGTTTGTGCCGACAGCGGCGACACACTATTCCATTCAAGACATGCGGGCGCATCCAATCGAACTTAACCGCAATCTTGGTTACTACACAAACTTTGTCAACTTGCTGGATTACGCAGCAATTTCAGTGCCCAGTAGTATTCGCCAAGATGGGTTGCCCTTCGGGGTGACGTTGATCGGCCCTTGCGCAAGCGACTGGGTATTAGCTGAGCTTGGTGCACGCTATCAAGATGTGAGCGCGCTGCCTCTGGGCGCGAGCCAAGAATTTTTGAAGGTCAAACAGACCATCGCGCCTGTGACAACTTCAAATCTAGAGACGGTCTGCGTAGCGGTCGTTGGTGCCCATTTAAGCGGGATGCCGCTCAATAGCCAGTTAACTGAGCGCGCAGCGCGTTTGGTTTCGCGCACCCAGACGGCAGCGCATTACAAACTATATGCACTCAAAAATACGACACCACCCAAACCTGGCTTG
>JBAXLV010000071.1:0-8609 GCA_037134635.1 Alcaligenaceae bacterium | reverse complement strand
CGCCCAAGCAGATGAAAACACTCATCACGCGCGCCGGACCGGGAACCAAAGTGGTATGCCTTGGCAATATCGCGCAAATTGATACCCCCTATCTGACCGAGGGCAGTTCTGGCTTGACCTTCGTGGTTGATCGCTTCAAGGGTTGGCCGCACGCCGGTCACGTCACACTACAACGCGGCGAGCGTTCTCGCTTGGCCGACTACGCAGGAGAAGTGCTGTAATTAAAGGCGCGATGCCCTGCGCGTGGGTGAGTTACTCTAGCCAATTCACGCTCGCCGGCGCGCATCGTTTGCAAACGCTTCTAGACCACTGACCACATGCCTGAATCCTCTTCGCGCGTCACGCCCCAACCTCCTCTGGCCTTGACGCTTGGGGATGCGGCGGGCATTGGTCCCGAAATTGTTGTGAAACTGCACGACCAAGGGCTACCTGCAGCTTGCGTCGTATACGGAGACCTTGGTGCGTTATCGCGCGCCGTTGACTTGCTCAAGCAACCATTGCAAATCATCGAACTCGCAACGGCTGATGAAATTCATCAGCACACCAATGCAACAAACTGTATCTTCGTGCGCCCCACCCAACCAGTATTGCCTGCAGATTTACCTTGGGGACGCGTCGATGCTCGGGCTGGACAAGCCGCCTATGATGCGCTGTGTATGGCCATCGACGACGCCCTACTCGGTAAAGTTAGTGGCATCGTTACAGCGCCATTAAACAAAGAAGCTATGCATCTGGCCGGCTTGGATTTTCCAGGCCATACAGAAATTTTGGCGCAACGCTCAAATACGCAACACGTCGCGATGCTGTTGGTCAACGATCAACTGCGCGTCATTCTTGCCACCATCCACATAGCGCTTTCAGAAGTACCAACCAGCTTAACGCCAGTACTTGAATTGCGAACCATTGAACTTGCACAACGCGCGTGTCAGGCGATGGGTATCCAAGCACCACGCATCGGTGTCGCAGGCTTAAATCCTCATGCAAGCGAACAGGGTAAATTTGGACGAGAAGATTTAGACATCATTGCACCCGCCATCGCAGCAGCGCGCGCCGAAGGCATCAATGCCTCGGGCCCTTGGCCAGGCGACACACTGTTCATGCGCGCCCGTCAGGGCGAGTTTGATATCTGCGTGGCGCAATATCACGATCAAGGACTGATCCCCATCAAGTACCTTGGGATCGACAAAGGCGTCAACATTACCGTTGGCCTCCCCTTTGTACGCACGAGTGTCGATCACGGTACTGCGTTTGATATCGCCGGCCAGGGAATTGCTGACCCCTCTTCTTTACGGGCCGCTTTTGAGCTCGCACTGAGCATGCTCAAACCAACAATTTAAGGGTAAACCCTTAAATTTTAAAAAATGTATAAAATTTTGGTTTAAGTATCCAAGCTAAGTATATAATTCGCATGGTTTTTATACTAAGCAAGGCACTTAGAATGGTTTTTAAGTTTAATTTGTCCTGTCGCAAGTCTTGGTTTGGATTTGCCCTAAGCCTTTGCTTAATGGCTGCGAGCTCGCCATCATTTGCTCAAACCGATGCTGAAACCAGCGTCAGCACAGACAAAAAACCAGCTGCAGCGGCAACCAACGCCAAACCAAAAAAGACTAACAGCAAAACCAAGAGCACAAAAAATAAAGCTGCTCCGTCTGGTACTCCTCAGGGCAACCGTTCAGTTGCCGATGCAACGAATAAGCCGACGACCAAGTCCAATAACAGCAACTTCAAATCATCAACCGTCAAACCATCGAATGCTCCACAAGCGCGCAACGGAGCCGGCGCTACGGGTACCGGCGTTGCCGTAGCGGGCACGATGGCTGCAGTACGTTCAAATGTTGTACTCGTGCAAGACCTCAATAGCAACACCACGTTGTTCTCGCGCAATGAGGATGCAGCACGACCCATTGCCTCGATTACCAAACTCATGACCGCCATCGTTGTGGTCGATGCGAATCAGTCAATGAGTGACATGGTTGAAGTGACCGCAAGCGACATTGATACAGTTAAACATAGCCGCTCACGCCTGCCCGTTGGCACGAAGCTCTCGCGTAGCGATATGCTGCACTTAGCCTTGATGTCATCTGAAAATCGTGCAGCCAATGCGCTCGGCCGAAACTACCCTGGTGGCTTGACTGCTTTTGTGGCTGCAATGAATAACAAAGCAAAAGAACTCGGTATGACGCAAAGCCGTTTCGTCGAGCCAACTGGCTTATCAAGCGATAACATTTCAAGCCCTCGCGATCTAGTCAAGCTGCTCCAGGCCTCAGCATCACGCTCGGCAATTCGGCAGTACACCACAGACGATCAGCATGAAGTTCGGTCAAGCGGACACGCCACCTTGTTTCGCAATACCAATGGGCTCGTGATGAACCCTAGCTGGGATATCAAGGTATCTAAAACCGGCTACATCAACGAAGCAGGCCAATGCCTTGTAATGGTCGCGCGCATCAATAACCGAGACATGGCCATTGTGTTACTCAACGCAGATGGTAAGGGTACGCGAGTAGGCGACGCCATCAAGATCAAACAATGGGTGCAACAAACCCAGATTATCGCCGGGCTTGATGCGCCTATCATTCAATAGTTAGATGCACCACCCGCACCGCCTGAGTAATTCAAAAAGCGCGTACTTGAGCCCTGGAAGGTCAGTCGAACCGTACCGATTGGACCATTACGCTGTTTACCGATAATGATCTCGGCAGTCCCTTTGTCTGGCGAGTCTGGGTTATAGACCTCATCGCGATAGATGAACAAAATCAAATCGGCGTCTTGTTCAATCGCACCTGATTCACGCAAATCACTCATGACCGGACGACGATTCGGACGTTGCTCAAGACTGCGATTTAACTGAGACAACGCAATCACGGGGCAATCCAGCTCTTTGGCCAGGGCTTTTAACGAACGACTAATTTCAGAGATTTCGGTCGCACGATTTTCGCCTGAAGAGCTCGCCCCCATCAACTGTAAATAGTCGATCACAATCAAGCCCAACTTGCCACACTGACGAGCCAGACGACGCGCACGCGCTCGAACCTCTACCGAGCTCAGTGCCGGGGTCTCGTCAATATATAACTGAGCCTCTTGCATCCGCTGCACTGCGTGGGTCACACGTGGCCAATCATCAGCCAAAAGTTTACCAGTACGCATCCGGTGTTGATCTAACATCCCCACCGAACCCAGCATACGCATGGCCAACTGCACCGCCCCCATCTCCATTGAGAAGACCGCGACGGGAATCCCCTGCTCAATCGCAACATGCTCGGCAATATTCATCGCCAGCGACGTCTTACCCATCGAAGGACGTCCTGCAACAATCACAAGATCTCCACCCTGAAGCCCCGAGGTCATTTTGTCGAGATCGGTAAACCCAGTGGGCACACCGGTCACATCTGTGTTGCCCTCGCGATGGTACAGCTCGTCAATTTTATCGACTACCTCAGAGAGCAGCGGTTGAATCTCACGAAAACCTGCAGTGGCCTTTGCTCCTTCTTGGGCAATCTTAAAAACCTTGGACTCTGCTTCGTCTAGTAACTGACGCGCTTCTTTACCTTGCGGATTAAACGCGGTGGCCGCAATTTCATCAGCAACAGTCACGAGCTTTCGCAACATCGAGCGCTCGCGCACAATTTCAGCGTAGCGGCGAATATTGGCTGCAGAGGGCGTGTTGTGCGCCAAGGCATTGAGATAGCTCAAGCCCCCAACTTCTTCAGACTTACCAACACTGGCCAGCGACTCATTGACTGTCACGACATCGGCTGGACGCGACAGATTAATCAAGCGCGCAATGTGATGCCAAATCAAACGATGATCAAAACGATAAAAATCGTCTTCGTTGACAACATCGGTCACGCGTTCCCAAGCGCCGTTGTCCAACAGCAACCCACCCAGCACCGACTGCTCGGCCTCGATCGAATGTGGCGGAACACGCAAATACTCGAGCTGTGGATCTGGCGAATTATTCATATTTCCATCATAACCGTAAGGAATTCGTCACATACAAAAAACCTTGAATATCTCGACCCGGAAGACGTTTAAGCAACCAGCCAAGGTATTTTTCTATTGAGCGAAATATTTTTCCAATCTTGGTTAATTGCGCGCGTACCTGCGGGTCAGGATTGGCCTGGAGATAAGCACTGAGCAACTGATTGCAAAGCGCTTGTCGCTCAGCCGACCCAAACTCATGTCCCCGTAATCCTGCCATCGAGGATAGCATCTGAAACACATCGTAGGCTTGCCCGAGAGGCAAAGACACGGCCTCACCGATATTTTCTTCAAAATCAATTCGGGTCAGAATTTCGTCGTGCATCATTAAATTACGCAATTGCGCACCGCCGTGTACAAAACCATCGCGATGAAAACGCGCCAACTCTTGCGCCGCCAACGTCATCAAGACCAGACGCCCTTGCGGCGTCGCAAGACGAATCAAGTACGGCATGTCTTGTCCCACATACTCAAGCACCAGCACTTGTTGCGACTGATACCAAACATTTGGCACAGCGCTGCCAGCCGCTTTGAGCCGAGAAAGTCGGCGGGCTTCGTCAGCGAGCGTCATTTGCAACATCAGCCGCGTTGACGGCCGCTCACCCATCAGAAGCTTGCAAAGCCATGAAAGCACCTTGGCACGTACCAAGCGCCAGGCATTGCTCAGCGGCGAGAACCAGCGGTCGCGCTGACGTTTGACCACGCAGCGGTACCCTGCCAGTTCAATAAAACAAGCACCCGCAGGATCATTGACGTGTTGGCTTAACCAATCGTCTAAAGCCTGTACGAACCGAGGGTCTTTTGTGGTCATCTTTACTAAAATAATATTGCACTTTATTTATCACTGACTCAAATACAAAAAGCCGACCTGAGCCGGCTTTTTGTCAGAGGCAATCGTCGACTTAGACTAAGTCACCAACCACAACCACCGTAATGCTGCTCACAACATCAGGGTGAATCGCCACTTGTACGGCAAACTCACCCACGGCCTTCAAGGGACCTTCAGGCAAACGAATTTGTGCTTTTTCGATGCCAGCAAAACCCGCAGTCACCAAGCCCGTTGCGATATCCATATTGGTAACCGAACCAAACAACCGACCATCCACACCGGCTTTCTGTGTAATGCTCAGCGAGTAGCTTTCAAGACGCTGGCCTAAAGCCTGCGCCAAGGCGAGCTTTTCAGCTTGGATTTTTTCGAGTTCAGCACGGCGCACTTCAAATTCTTTGAGCGCAGTTTCGGTGGCGCGACGCGCTTTTTTCTGGGGGATCAGAAAATTGCGAGCATAACCATCACGCACGCGAACGACTTCGCCAAGATTGCCTACATTAACGACTTTTTCGAGCAGAATAATTTGCATGGTATGCCCCGGGATCAGTTGTGGTTATCAGTGAAGGGCAACAGTGCCAAAAAACGTGCGCGCTTGATAGCGGTATCAAGTTGGCGTTGATAAATCGCCTTGGTACCAGTCAAACGTGCAGGAATAATTTTGCCGTTTTCTTGAATGAAATCGCGCAAAGTATCGAGATCTTTGTAATCGATCTGGTCGACGTTTGCCGCGCTAAAACGGCAGAATTTACGACGCTTGAAAAGCGGATTTTGCTGTGTGAATTTCTTTTTTTCTTTACGTTTACCGAAGAAAGCCATGATGTGCCTCGCTTAAATCTGTTGAATATGCTGCGCATGCAGCCTAAATTTTGGTGAATCTTTTCGAATCGGAGCCAAAAAACCCTGAACCCGTACCGTGCAACCTAGACTCGTCGTGCGTGCCATCTGCGCTAAGTCTCCCATCGCCACAACTGCCAGCACAAATGCCAGACGGCGTGGTTGACCTGCCTCGGTGACCTCGGACTCGTGTGAGAGAAGGAATTCAAGCACTGCAACCCCAGCTGGCGTATACCTTAAGGGGGAAAGCTCAAATACCTGACCCTGCACGTCGAGCCGATTCACGACCGACCTAAGTTATTCGAGCTCGCCTGACGCTGTTTCAGCTGAAGCCTTACGGGCCTCGTCGCGTTCAACTTGTTTCATCATGAGTGAAGGCTCGGATTGAGCGGCTTTAGTCTTGATAACAAGGTGTCGCAACACAGCATCGTTATAGCGAAACGAATGTTCGAGTTCATCAAGTGTGGGTTGGCCACATTCGATGTTGAAACACACGTAATGTGCTTTAACCAGCTTTTGAATTGGATAGGCTAACTGACGACGACCCCAATCTTCGGTGCGATGAACTTTACCGCCTTGGGTCGTCACTAGCGCTTGGTAGCGCTCGACCATTGCGGGAACCTGCTCGCTTTGGTCGGGGTGAACGATAAATACAACTTCGTAATGACGCATTGATTAAACTCCTGAGGATGTCCGAGATTACTAAGGCGCTTTTCAAACAGATCAAAAAACCTGACGAAAAACCCATCTCGGGGGCAGCCCGCCACACCAAAAACTGGCTGGTCGAGCAAGAAAGCCTTTAATTATCGTACGTTTAGCCGATTTATGCAAGTTACAGGCTAAAACGAGTGCGAATGGATTGTTCAATCCCGGTTGCATCTAACCCGACACTGGCGAGCAAAGCGCCTTGCTCACCATGATCGATAAACCGGTCTGGCAAACCAAGCTGTAACAGTGGGCAGGCAATCCCCGCCCCGGCAAGTGCCTCAGCTACCGCGCTGCCGGCCCCTCCCATGATCGCGCCCTCTTCGAGTGTGACCAGGCCAACGTGCGAAGCGGCCAACTCAAGAACTAAGTTCACATCAAGGGGCTTCACAAACCGCATGTCGGCAACCGTTAGGTTGAGCGCCTCAGCAACCTTCAGGGCCCCAGACAAGAGTGTGCCGAAGACCAAAATTGCGATTTTTTCGCCTTTTTTACGTACGACACCACGACCCAACTCGACAACAGAGAGGTCTGCCTGAGGGGCCGCACCAACCCCCGCGCCGCGGGGATAGCGCACCGAGGCCGGACCCGGGTGTTGATAACAGGTCGACAGTAAAAGGCGTGCCTCGCACTCGTCAGAAGGCGTGGCGACCACCATATTCGGAATACACCTCATAAACGCAATATCGTAATTACCCGCGTGGGTGGCGCCATCGGCCCCGACCAAACCCGCTCGATCAAGTGCGAAGGTCACATCTAAATTTTGCAAAGCCACGTCATGAATCATCTGATCATAGCCGCGTTGCAAAAAGGTCGAATAAATCGCGACCACGGGCTTTTGCCCCTCGCAGGCAAGACCCGCAGCAAACGTTACGGCATGCTGTTCGGCGATCCCGACATCGAAATAGCGCTTTGGAAACCGACGCTCAAACTCCACCATGCCACTGCCCTCGCGCATGGCCGGCGTAATCCCGACGAGACGTTGGTCGAGCGCAGCCATGTCGCACAGCCAGGTGCCAAAAACCTGGGTAAAAGTAGTTTTAGGTGTCGATGCAGGCTTTTGAATACCCACTGCCGGATCGAATTTTCCGGGACCGTGATACAGCACAGGATCGGCCTCAGCTAATTTATAGCCTTGGCCTTTTTTGGTGACTACGTGCAAAAATTGCGGCCCTTTCAGCGCGCGCATATTCTGCAGCGTTGGGATCAGCGAGTCGAGATCATGCCCATCAATGGGACCAACATAGTTAAAACCCATCTCTTCAAACAAGGTCGCAGGCGTCACCATACCTTTAGCATGCTCTTCAAAACGGCGCGCCAACTCAAGCACCGGTGGCATATGCTGCAAAACCGAACGCCCCACGTTTTTTGCCGCGGCATAAAACTGCCCCGACATTAAGCGGGCAAGATAGCGATTGAGCGCCCCAACGGGTGGCGAAATCGACATATCGTTATCGTTGAGGATCACCAGCAAATTAATATCAGGGGTCACACCCGCATTGTTCATGGCCTCAAAGGCCATGCCGGCCGACATCGAGCCGTCACCAATCACCGCAATATGTTGACGCGATACGCCCGCATTACGCGAAGCGACCGCCATACCCAGCGCTGCAGAAATTGATGTCGAAGAGTGCGCGGTGCCAAAAGCGTCGTACTCAGACTCGCTGCGCTTTGGAAAACCAGAGATACCGCCGAACTGGCGCAGCGTACTCATGCCAGCTTTACGCCCGGTCAGGATCTTATGCGGATACGATTGATGGCCTACGTCCCAAATAATGCGATCGTGCGGCGTGTCGTACACGTAATGCAGCGCAACCGTCAATTCGACGGTACCCAGGTTCGACGACAAATGCCCACCCGTGCGCGACACCGACTCAAGCACAAACGCACGCAGCTCATCAGCCAGTTTTCTGAGCGCGCGCTTATCAAGAGACTTGAGGTCAGCGGGAGACTTTATACGGTCAAGCAAATCGGTCGGCATAAGGTGATTAAGTTCTACAAAAAACGTCGCGAGTATCTTAATGATCTCGCAAAACGATAAAGTCAGCTAAACCCGCAAGCAAACTGGCCGACGCACCGAAAGGACGCAGCGCGGCCAACGCCTGTTGATGTAAGTGCGCAGCAAAGTCGCGCGCCTGCGTCAAGCCCATCAGTGTGACATACGTTGGCTTATTTGCAATGGCGTCTTTTCCAACAGTTTTGCCTAGTTTGGCGCTATCTGCGGTCACATCAAGCACATCATCGATCACCTGAAAGGCCA
>JBAXLV010000070.1:0-8654 GCA_037134635.1 Alcaligenaceae bacterium | reverse complement strand
TTCGGGGGCCGAATGCAACATCGATTGCGATTATTGTTTTTATCTGCACAAGACTGAACTGCTTGAGCAACCCAAGCACGCGCGGATGGATGCCGCCACGCTTGAGCAATACATTCGACAGTACATCGAAAGCCAAACCGGTGAGCAAGTGGTATTTTCGTGGCAAGGTGGCGAGCCTACATTAATGGGCTTGCAGTTTTATCAGCAAGTGGTGGCCTTGCAAAATAAGTATGCAAAGCCTAATCAAAAAATAGAAAATGATTTGCAAACCAACGGCATTGCGCTTGATGCGGATTGGGTACGATTTTTAAAAGACAATCATTTTCATGTTGGCTTGTCGATTGATGGCCCGCGTGAGTTGCACGATATCTATCGCAAAACAAACAATGGCAAGCCGACCTTTGACTACGTGATGAGCGCGGCAAAACGCCTGGTGGATGCTGATGTATCGTTTGCTGCGTTGTGCGTGGTGAACCGCCGCAATGCATTACATCCTAAAGAGGTTTACCGTTTTTTGGCTGACGAGGTTGGTACCTGGCGTGTGCAATTTAATCCCGCAGTTGAGCCGCGTGCGTTTAAGCAAGCGGCGCCTGCAAAAATGGATTTTTCTACTGCACCTCTGCAAGATAGTGCTCGCGCAAAGCCGGGTCACCCGTTATCAATTGTGACCGACTGGTCCGTTGACCCAGACGACTATGGCAGTTTTTTGTCGGGCGTGTGGGATGAATGGCTAGTAACTGATTTTGGTCGCATCCATGTCAATCTCTTTGAAACTGCAGTGGCCCAAGCCGCAGGGATGCCCGCGCAAACCTGTACGCAGGCGGAGTTCTGTGGCAAAGGCTTGGCCCTTGAACATGACGGCACGGTGTATTCATGCGATCACTTCGTATATCCAGAATATAAACTTGGCACAATCAAACAAACACACTTGGGCGATTTGGCGTTTTCAGCCACGCAAGAAAAATTTGGGATGGATAAGCGCGATACCTTGCCTAAGCAGTGTCGCGAGTGTGATTATTTAAAACTGTGCTGGGGTGAGTGCCCCAAAAATCGCCTGATCAAAACACGTGAGGGCGAAGCGGGATTGAATTATTTGTGCTCAGGCTTGTATCGCTTTTATGAACACATTGGCCCAGATGTCGTGCGTATTTTGCGACAGCTGGGCCATTTGCGCTAAGGCCAACGCAGTTTAGTTTTGCGCAGGCTTAGACACCATTTCCATTACGCGATCGAGATTGAAACTGCCGGGCTTTTGGCGCGGCGGAAACTCGCGAAAGCTTTGCAGCCACTGGCCCACATACGAGACGGCCGGCGCAATTGCAAACATACGATCTAAATACCAGCGCTGATAACCCATAGCATGCTCTTGCTCGGCACGTTCAAACGGATCCATACGCAGATTCGTCAGGAGGGGCGCACGTAATTGCGTGAAGGGTTGCTGCCAGACTTTCAAGCCTTCAGCCTCTTGTTTCAAGAAGGTGACTTTCCAGTTGTCATACCGCAAGGCCGCCACACTGCCGTCGTCTGTCCAGTAAATAAATTCTTTGCGAGGCCAGGCGGCTTCGCCTTTTAGTGCGGGCCCGAGGTCATAGCCATCGAGATGTACCTTGTAGGTTGTGTCACCGATTTTGCGTCCCGCTTTGAGATCAGCCTTTGCAGTTTTGTCCCCTGCGGCCGCCACGAGCGTGGTGAGCATATCTTCGTGTGAAGCAATTTCGTTATTCACCGTACCTGGTTTGATTACGCCTGGCCATTTGATCATGGTCGGTACGCGGTAGCCGCCTTCCCAATTGGTGTTCTTTTCACCTCTGAACATGGTGGTGCCACCATCGGGCCAGGTAAAGGTCTCGGCACCGTTATCAGTTGAATACATGATGATGGTGTTTTCGTCTAAGCCAAGGGCTTTGAGTTTTTCAAGCAACTGACCGACATGACCGTCGTGCTCGACCATGCCATCGGCATACACGCCCAAACCGGTTTTGCCTTGTGAGGCCGCTTTGAGATGCGTAAAGATATGCATCCGGGTTGAGTTCCACCAGATAAAGAAAGGTTTTTTCTCTTGCTTGGCGCGATCCATAAAATCAAGCGTCTTGACCATCACTTCATCGTCAATGGTTTCCATGCGCTTGCGAGTCAGTGGCCCAGTATCGGTGATTTTGCCCCCAGCAAAGCTGTGGATCACGCCGCGTGGTCCAAACTTCTTTTTAAACTCGGGGTTTTTGGGGTAATCAGGATTTTCGGGTTCTTCTTCGGCATTGAGGTGATACAAATTGCCAAAAAATTCATCGAACCCATGGGCCGTAGGCAGCATGTCATCTCGGTCGCCCAAGTGATTTTTACCGAACTGACCCGTTTTATAGCCTTTCGCTTTAAGCAGCGTGGCTAAGGTCGGATCTTCTTTTTTCATGCCCTCGGGCGCGCCCGGCAAGCCGACTTTAGTTAAACCCGTGCGGATGGGGGACTGCCCAGTAATGAACGCTGCCCGACCTGCGGTGCTGCTTTGCTGGCCGTACCAGTCGGTAAACAGCACGCCCTCTTTGCCGATGCGATCGATGTTGGGAGTTTTGTAGCCCATCATGCCGTTGTTATAGGCGCTGATATTGAACTGCCCAATATCGTCACCCCAGATGATCAGGATATTGGGAGGATCAGCAGCAAGTACTTGGCCTGCAAAAAGAGTGCTTGCGATTGAAGCAGCGAGAAGAGTTTTTTTGAAGGTGAGCGTCATACAAACGGATCCATGAAAAGGTCTTGCCTAGGGCATCTTGTGCGAATCGTATCGCGTTTATGGGCGTTCGGCTAGCTAGTTCTGCGGCTATTGAAATAATTCAATTCCAACCCGATCAATGTGCTCACGCAAAGCGAGGTTATCGATAAGATCATAGGCGGTGAGATCGAGTGTGTACGGCAAAAGTAAATCGTCAATCAGGATGGCGATGCTCGCGATTAAGTCGGGCGTAACATTTTTGCCAAAGAGCGCGAGATCGATATCTGAGCCAGGTTTATGCGTACCCAATGCGCGTGAGCCATAGAGCACGACTTTGTCGATTGTGTCGAATTGTTTGAATATGCTTTCAAGAGATTGAATCGTTTTAGGGTTTAGACCCGTATTCATTTTTGGCGTACGCTATTTAGCGAGTGTTTTAAATTTTTCTGCAAAGGCATGAAACGCCGGGTAGAACGATTGGCAGATACTATGAACAATCGCTTGCGCCGTCTCAATGTTATAGGTATGCGAGGTTTGATTGCGGGCTTCAATCATTTTCATCCAGACCTCGCCATCTTGAATCAAGGCATTTTTAAAGGCCGAGCGACTGGCATCGCGCGAACCAACCAAATCAGCAATACCTTGATAGGTGAGGTAGTCTTTGAGTACGTTCCAGGCCAGTTCATGCGTGAACTCGAAGCCCTGGATCAGGCCTTGCTGTTCAAGGGGCGTTAACGCCCGGGTCTGCGATAGCTCGATCGCCTCGGTGAGCGTTTGAAATGCCCGAAGAAAATTGCTAAAGCGTTGTTTCCAGCGAACGTCTTGAGTCATGGTGCGAGTTTAGCAATATCTGTAGTTCGAAGGGGGAGCTTAAATCTGCGAATATGACCGATAGGCAGTGAAAAGCGTGGTCTCTGCACGACGAAGATGGCTGGCTGATTTTAATGCGCTGGCCTTAACGTCCCAGCACTTTGCTAAAAAATATGTGCGCAAAGCGATCAAGTGGAGCAACGCTGCGGGTGAGTTTCGAGCGCAAAATCGCACCCTCCCAGCCGATCCAAAAAAATTGCGATAGGCTTTCAGGGTCGTGACTTTGTGCGATTTCGCCAGTGTCACGGGCGAGTGCAAACAAAGTTGTCACGCGAGCTTCCCATGTCTGCATCACTTGCTCAAGCCGCTCTCTAAATTCGTCGTTTAGCGCGGCAAGCTCTTGTCCCATATTGCCGATCAGGCAGCCTCGTTTGAAATCGTATTTCGTCATACCTAGCTTGCCGTCGTCGACAAAGTCTTGTAAGCGTTGCAGGGGGGTACGGTCGGGATTGTCAAAGAGCAGAGCCATCTTCTCGGCATAAAACTGCACATAGTTATCGACGACCGCTACACCGAATTCGCGTTTGCTCTTGAAGTAGTAATAAAAAGAGCCCTTCGGCACACCGACGATAGACAAAATTTCATCGATGCCCGTGATTTGAAAACCACGCTCTGTCAGCAGTTCTGTGCCACACCAGATAATGGCCGACCGGGTATCACCGCGTTGCTTGGCTGCCAGCGAGCGGGCGTGCCTGAACTGCATATCCGCATCTGACATTTTTTCTGTGCGGGTGCCGTAAGGGGCAGCGAAGGCGTGGAGGGTGCCCATAGATTCAATTGGTCAAGTCTAAATAAATACACAAAAATATAGAAATTCATATGCATAAAAAATACTATTCATCTGATATATAACACTTTTTTGCACAACGAATTCATCAAGGGTAAACACCAATCGATTTTATAGACGATCGGTCTAATATCGATATCGTTGCAACTTAATCGTGCGCCGTACTGAATCTTGACGGCGAGTCTTGTTTGAAGTGAAACCAAGATGTGTGTGCGGGCTGATGGGTCAAATAAAGTCAGAGAGCGTGGCGCATGACTGAGCCTCTGCTCGTCGTGCGTGAGCTCGATAAAAATTTTGGTGGTGTCCAGGCGGTCAAAGGATTGACGCTTGAGATCGCTCCGGGTGAAATCGTTGGGCTGATAGGACCCAATGGTTCGGGTAAGTCGACCAGCGTAAATTTGATTTCGGGCACGATGCGCGCGACACGCGGACAGATTTTGCTAGATGGTCACGACATTTCGACTGCGACGATTGGTCAGCGTGTGGCGCTCGGCCTTGCCCGCACCTTCCAAACGACGAGTCTTTTTCCTGAATTTAGCTTGCTAGAACAGGTGCTGTTAGGGGCGCATACCCGCTTCAAGACAAAAGCGTCGCAAGCGATTTTTCGAACCAAGTCCTATCGTCACGATGACACTGCTCAGCGAGAGCGCGCAGCAGACTTGCTTGCGTTTGTAGGGTTGCTGGGCGTCGCGCAGTCACCGGCCTCTTCGATTTCGTCAGCACAGCAACGTTTGTTAATGGTCGCGACCGCACTTGCAACAGAACCTCGGGTCTTGTTACTCGATGAGCCCGCAGCGGGAATGGTTGCCAAAGAGCGTGCCGAGTTGTCAGAGATTATTTTACGAATTCGTGACCGAGGTGTCGCCGTTTTAGTGATTGAGCATCACATGGGCCTAATCATGGAGGTCTGTGAACGTATCGCTGTATTGAATTTCGGACAAAAAATTGCCGATGGCACGCCCGCTCAAGTACGCGCGGATCCAGCCGTGATTGATGCCTACCTTGGGACGGATCACTAAATGTTGCGAGTGAATAATCTCTATGCGGGCTATGGCAAAACAGATGTCTTGCATGGCGTGAGTTTTGAAGTCAAGGCTGGGCAATGCGTCTCACTGATTGGCGCCAACGGTGCTGGCAAAAGCACTACCTTGAAATGCATCACAGGTCTGTTGCCCTCGCGCTCGGGGTCGATTGAGTTTGAAGGCGTTGCGCTTGAACGACTGCCAGGTCACCAGATCGTGCGCCATGGCATCACGATGTGCCCCGAGGGTCGTCAGGTGTTTGGTGGTATGTCGGTGCTAGAAAATTTGAAAATGGGTGCGCATACTCGACGGGACGCCAAAGAGGCCGACGATTTGAGTGAGATGTTCGACATGTTTCCAGTTTTGCGCCAACGTGCTACGCAAATGGCCGGCACCTTGTCGGGTGGCGAACAAGAGATGCTTGCGATTGCCAGGGCACTGATGTCGCGTCCAAAGCTTTGTATTTTTGACGAGCCCTCGCTAGGCTTGGCGCCTAAGATTGTGCAAGAGGTAGGCGAGACGCTTGCGCGAATCAAAGCGCGTGGCACCACAATTTTATTAGTCGAGCAAAACGCAAAAATGGCACTTGGTTTAGCGGATCACGCCTACCTGTACGAGGCGGGTGAAATTGTTTTAGAAGGAAGCGGTACTGAACTGCTATCGCATCCAGAAGTGAGCAAAGCGTATCTCGGTCATTAACATTTTTGTAGGTCGTGTAATTTTGCGGTGCAAAGCCAAATCCATTGACAGTTGTGTGAACGATTCTAAATTTTCTACTAAGAGTTCAGCGTAAAAAGAGTTTCATCTTAAAGAATTAGATCGTAAAACTAGTCATCTAAAACCATCAGGAGAGCAAGATATGAAAATTCGTACCTCAACAATGGTGTCGCAGCTGCTAGGCGGTGCTTTGGCCGTGGCAATGGCCTTTGCTGGCGCAGCTGAAAAGCAATTGACGCTTGGCCTGAACGATTCACTGACGGGGCCAGGTGCAGTGTACGGCTTGCCCCAGGCCAATGCGGTCAAAATGGCCGCTGAAGAGATTAACGCTAAAGGCGGCATCAAAGCGGGCGCTGATACCTATAAGCTAAATGTCGTTGCTTATGATGATAAGGCGAATCCGACCGAAGGCACGAATGCCGTGCGCAAACTCATCGATCGTGATAACGCTCAATACATTGTTGGTTTTTGTTGTTCTGGCCCAACTAGCGCCGTCGCTTCCTTTATTGGTAAAGAAAAGGTCTTGATGCTGGTGGGTAATGCGGCCGAGCGCAGCATTACGACGTTAGGTGCGACCAACTTGCTACGCACACGTCCACCTGCAGATTTTACGGGTGCGGCGGCGGGTACGTTTGTTGCGAGCAAAGGTGCAAAAAATATCGCGGTCATTGGCTCGTTAGATGTGGGCTTCTACACGCAATATCTTGAAGCCTTTGAGAAAGAGTTTGTCAAAGGTGGCGGCAAAATTATTGCCAAAGAAACCTTTGGTTTAAAAGATCGTGACATGACGCCGCAGCTGACCAAGGTGCGCGCCTTAAATCCAGATGCGATTTTGGTACTGGGCTACATTGAACCAGCTGCGTTTGTGTACAGGCAATCAGTTGAAATGGGCATGAAGGTAGCGCGCTATGGTTTCACCAGCGGCAGCGAAGAGCAATTCTTAAAAGTTGCCACCACCGAGCAAATGGAAGGCGTGTGGGATTTGCGCCCGACTGAGCTGACCCTTGAGGCACTGGGCGCCACCGCGAAGACCTACGTTGCGAACTACACAAAAAAGTACGGTACGCCACCCTCGCCAAGCTCACCCTATGCCTATGACCAAGTCTATGTTTTGAAAAATGCGATTGAAGCGGCTGGCAGCGCGAGCGATCCGCTTAAGGTCGCAGCGGCCGCTTACAAGATCGGTGTGCCCACAGAGGCGGTGATGAAATACCTGCCCGTCGCGGGCATGATGTTTGATCAAAACGGACAGGCCTACACGTCAAATGGTGCTTTTCAATGGCAAAAGGGTAAGTGGATCTATGTGCAAGATCTGCCCTCTGACCCTGCGGCTTACTCGACGTACTTGAAGGGTCTGCGTAAATGATCGCTAGCGATCCAGCACAGGGATACTTGTGTGATTGAGTTTTTGCAACAGGTATTCAATGGCTTGGCGATTGGGGCGGTCTATACCCTGATCGCCATTGGCTTGACGATTGTCTTCGGTATCTTAGGGATTGCACACTTTGCTCACGGAGTCGTGGCCATGTCGGGTGGTTATGTCACGTTTTTTTTAATCGAAAAATTGGGCGTACCATTTTTTGTTGCCATGATGCTTGCGATGTTGGTGGGCGCGATCCTGGGTTTGCTGGTTGAGCGGTTTGCGTATCGGCCGGTACAAAACGCTGCGCACATCAACGCCTTCATTATTGCGCTTGGGTTGACGATGATGATTGATGGCTTGAATTTGTTAGCCTTTGGACCCGATCAAATGGTGATACGTACGCCGTTTCAAAGCGTTTTCAATTTAGCGGGTTTGGTAGTGACAGAGTTGCGGGTATATGTGATGGTGACGACTGCCGTGCTGATTGTCGCCATGTCGTTTTTTGTCAGTCGAACCAAAACGGGTCGCGCGATTCGCGCTGTGGCGCAAAACCGCTCAGCGGCGATTTTGATGGGCGTCAATGTTAATGCGGTCGCGCTTGTGGTGTTTGGCTTATCGTCAGCGCTAGGCGTGGCCGGCGGTGCCTTAGTGGGGGCCATGCTTGCGCTCGCGCCCGGCTTGGGTGAAAGCGTAGTGATCAAGGGTTTTGCAGTGTTGATCTTAGGTGGGTTAGGCTCTGTGCCTGGCGCGATTGTCGGAGGTTTAATTCTGGGTGTCAGCGAGGCACTGGCGGCAGGTTATTTATCGTCGGCGTATAAAGATGTGATCGCATTTTTAGTCATGATTGTGGTGTTGTTGTTTAGGCCCGAAGGCCTGTTGGGTAAAAAATGAGTACAGCGAAAACATCCCTTGGCTGGGCGCTGCTGAGCCTGATGGCGCTAGTGGTCGCGCCCGCGTTGGTACAGGTGCCCTACTTTTTGCATTTAGGGATTTTGGCCTTAATTTGGGTGATTGTCGCGCAAGGTCAAAATCTGGTGCAAGGCTTTACCGGCTATGTGTCAATCGCCGCCGCAGGATTTATGGGAGTCGGCGCTTACGCGTCGACGCTGCTGACGACCAAGCTCGGCTGGCCAGTCTGGACAAGCATGGCTTGTGCCCCTTTGGTTGCCGGTTTGTTAGCGGTCGTGG
>JBAXLV010000069.1:0-8716 GCA_037134635.1 Alcaligenaceae bacterium | reverse complement strand
ACCAACGGGCGCGTTGAAGTCACACTTTCGTCCTGGCCTGAGCGCAATGTGAATGGCCCCGAAGTATTACGCTTGGTTCGCTCTGGACAAGTTGATATTGCTGCCGGTCCGCTCACTACGGTATCGGGTGATGTACCGATGCTCGATGGTATCGATTTGGCCGGGTTAAATCCCAGTATCACACAGGCGCGCAAAGTCGCCGATGCCATGATGCCTGTTGCCAACAAAGAACTCGAAAAACTCGGCATCAAGCTTGTTGCAACCTATCCGTTTTCTGGGCAGATGCTGTTTTGCCGCAAGCCAATTGCTTCGTTGGCAGATTTAAAAGGCATGAAAGTTCGCATTAACGGACCATCTGCCGGAGATCTAGTAAAGGCGCTGGGCGGACAGCCGGTATCGCTAGCGTTTGGCGAGGTTTACACCGCACTTGAACGCGGAACCGTGGATTGTGGCATTACCGGGTCGGGATCGGGCAATGGCGTGAAGTGGCCCGAAGTGACAACGCATCTATACACGCTGTCAGTGTCTTGGTCGACTGCGGGCTACTTTGTGAATTTGGCCTGGTGGAACAAGCTCGAACCTTCAATTCGCGCTGAATTCGAAAAGACCTTTGCGGCAATTGAAAACGCACAATGGAAGCTCGGTGAAGAAGCGACCGAAGATGGTGTTGCGTGCAACGTCGGTCGCGCTGCAGGTTGCTCGGGTAAGTTGGCCACCTTGGTTAAAAAGCCGATGATTGAAGTCAAGGCTCAGCCCAACGAGGCTGCATTAATCCAAAAGGATTTGGCTGAAACCGTTTTGCCGTCTTGGGTCAAGCGCTGCGGCGATCGCTGTGGTGTGGTTTATAACGAGGTGATTGCACCCATTACGGGCGTGAAATATACGGCCGGAAAATAAGAATGTTTCAAGGCCTTGAATGGATCAGTCGTCGGGCGATGTGGGTAGCAGGGTTCTGTTATCTGCTGATCACGGTGCTGATCTGTTTTGATATTTTCGCTCGGAAATTGCTTGGTTTTTCAACTGAATCAACGACTGAGCTGACGGGTTATCTGATGGCCGTTGGCATGAGCTGGGGGCTGGCAGGTACGCTTTTTGAACGAGGCCATGTGCGCATCGATGTCTTGGTGCAGCGCATGTCTTTGCGGGTACGTGTATGGTTGCATTTAGCCTCATTGCTGGCCTTGGTTGTTTCAACGGGCTTTTATGTGTACGGTGCGATTTCTATTGCCAAAGATTCGTTCGCCTTTAACGCCACCGATCTCACCACAATCCGTACACCTTTAGTTTTGCCTCAAGGTATCTGGGCCGCGGGCTTCGTGTTGTTCTTGCTTGCTGCGCTTGCCTTAACTTTGCGTTCGGTCGCACAACTGACGCGTGGTGATCTTGACACCATGGATCGTAACTTAATGGCACGCACCTACGAAGACGAGGCTGCAGAAACACTTGACGCTGTTGCGCAAGCGCAATCGCACATGCAGGCGCCTGGTTTGCCACCCCTTCACAAGCAAGGCAGCAAATGATTGCGATCGTTTTCATTGTCATCATGGCGATCGTGATTGGTGGAGCAAGCTTGTTTGGAGGTGCTGGGACAGCGGCAGCCATGTCAGCGACTGCAGTGCCTTGGTGGGCTTTGCTTGCAGTGTTATTCGCTTTCGCAAGTTTTTTTGCGGGTGGCATCTATGTCGGCGCCGCACTGTCATCGCTTGCACTGTTGGCGGGCTTTACGCTTTCAGACCGTCCGTTCTGGAACTTTCTGGGTGAAATGATTTGGGCGCCGTCGACCAACTTTGTGTTGGTGTCGGTACCGCTCTTTTTGCTGATGGGCGAGATCATGCTGCGCGCTGGGCTTTCTGAGCGCTTATATCGCGGCTTGAATGTCTGGATGGGTCGTTTACCAGGCGGGTTGTTGCACACCAATATCTTGGCCTGTGGTGTTTTTTCTGCTGTGGCGGGCTCAAGCGTGGCCACCGCAGCCACCATGGGTTCGGTTGCCTTACCGTACTTTGAAAAAAGTCACTACCCACCAAAATTGGTCTTGGGCTCGCTTGCTGCGGGCGGAGCTTTAGGTAATCTGATCCCACCGGGTATCACGTTTATTATTTATGGCTTGATCACCGAAACTTCGGTGGGTGCCTTATACGTTGCGGCAATCGGCCCAAGTATTTTGGTTGTCGTTCTGTTTATCCTGGTTATTTTTTACTACAGCTATAAACTTAAATTGCGTGCTGACCCAAGCGCCTTAGGCGTGACTTGGCGTCACAAGGTGGCGAGCTTGTCAGACTTATTGCCAACGGCCTTGTTGATTGGACTCGTGTTAGGCACCATTTATGCGGGCTTGGCCACGCCAACTGAATCTGCGGCGCTCGGTGTGGCGGGTAGCTTGATCCTGGCGCTTGTTGATCGCAAACTTAGCTGGAAAATGATCTCTGAGTCGATGCATGCAACCGCGCGCACGACCTCGATGATCGCGCTGATTTTGTTTGGTGCCTATGTGTTGAACTACATTTTGTCGGCCTTGGGTGTGCCACAAATGTTGGCAAAATTTTTAACCGGTTTACCCCTGCCGGGTTGGGCAATTATGCTGATCATCATTGGTTTTTATTTGGCGCTAGGCACCTTCATGGAAGGTTTGTCGATGGTGATCTGCACCGTGCCCCTTTTGTTTCCAGTGGTGAAGGCGTTGGGGTACGATCCGATCTGGTTTGGGGTGGTGATCACGATGCTGGTTGAGATTGCGATGATTAGTCCACCCGATGGCACCGTGCTTTATGTGTTGCAAGGCATGCGACGTCAGCCTGGGCCCATCACCGATGTTTTTTCTGGTGTGATGCCCTTTATGTTTGTTTACATGTTGGCCATTATTATCTTGATGTTGTTTCCGTCGATCGCATTATGGCTGCCCGCGGTATTGTCTTAAGTTTTTTAATCCATTTATTTCTTGAGTCATCATGATGAAACCTCACCTGTATTTTTCGTGCGAAGCCATTGGTGCTGATGGCACGATTACAACAACGCTGACCGCCGTTGCCCCCAGACATTATGTGATTGCCGGCTGGACAGGTCGTGATGCGGCAGCAATCGAACACCATATTCACGAGCTCGGTTTGATTGGCGTGCCAGCCCCCTCGACCGTTCCGCTTTATTACCGCGGTAGTGCGCTGTTGTTGACGCAAGCCGAAACAATCGAGGCCGTGGGGCCCGACAGTTCGGGCGAGGTTGAGCCCGTTTTGTTTTACGCGGGAGGCGAATGGTGGCTGACCGTGGGCTCGGATCATACTGATCGTCGTGTTGAAACGTATTCGATTGCGGTGTCTAAGCAGTTGTGTCCTAAACCGACGGGCACCTCAGCCTGGCGGTGGTCTGACGTCTCGGCACACCAAGATGAACTCGAGCTGGTCTCACGCATCTTTGAGGATGGCAAATGGATTGAATATCAAAAGGGTACGTTCGCCTCAATTCGTCCGCTTGAATCCTTGCGTAATGGCTGCTTCGCGGGCCCACACATTGACGAAGGTAGCTTTGTTTCGTGCGGCACCCTTGGTGCAATCCCAAATGCCAAAGGAGAGGGCATTCGGGCCGCCGCTCAAATGGAACTTGAAATTCGCGACCCGCGCCATAAGCGAAGCATCAAACATCGTTACTCGGTCGAGGTGCTGCCCCTCGTGGCCTGAGGTGACGGTGTTTTAAACAGGCTCTTAAACAAACAATTTCTTTTCTAATTTTTGATTATTTATCATGACGCATATCACTCAAACCATTGATCAACTTAACGCTCGCCTCGCGCGCGGTGAAACGACCCGTGAGGCTTTGGTTTCGCAAGCCTTAGAAAACGCGACCAAGGCCTCCGCTAAAAGTGTGTTCACCCGGCTCTACCCCGAGGCGGCACTCGCGGTTGCGCGTCAAGCGGATGCTGCGCAAGCGGCGGGGCTTGCGCAGCCTGCCCTAGCCGGCTTGCCAGTTTCGATCAAGGATTTGTACGGGGTGGCGGGTGAAACGACGATGTCTGGCTCTGTCGTGTGCGAAGGTGAGCCGGTTCAAGCCAATGATGCCCCAGTAATTGCGCGGCTGCGTGCTGCGGGGTCAGCCATTATTGGCAAGACCAATATGACTGAATTCGCATTTTCAGGGATTGGCATCAATCCCCACTACGGGACGCCTGTCAATCCAACCGATCCGGCCGTCGCGCGTATTCCGGGTGGATCGTCCTCTGGCGCCGCAGTGTCTGTGGCGCTCGGGCTTGCCGTGGCAGGTCTGGGATCTGACACGGGTGGTTCGATTCGGGTACCCGCGGCTCTGTGTGGAATCGTGGGTTTTAAAAGCACCCAAAAGCGCGTGCCACTTACCGGTGCGATGGAACTTGCCCGCTCGCTTGATACGGTGTGTGCCATGACCCGCAGTGTGCAAGATTGCATCGTGGTTGATGGGGTGTTATCTGGCGAGCTACTCAAAATTAAGCGCCGCCCACTTATGGGTATGCGTTTTGCTCTCCCGCAGACCACATTACTCGAGGGCATGGATGCCACAGTGTCGAAGGCTTTTGCACGCAGTGTGTCGTTGCTTTCGGCTGCAGGTGCTCAAATCATTGAAGTGCCTCTAACCGAGTTGGCTGAAATTCCAAAACTGAATGCGCCCGGTGGGTTATCGCCGATCGAGGCGTATGCCGTGCATCACGCTCGTTTAGCAAAGTCGAAAGAGGGTTTCGATCGACGCGTCGCGATGCGTGTTGCATTAGGTGCGCCTGTGACCGCGCAGCAGTACCTCACGCTGCTCGATAATCGTTTGGATTGGATTGCACGTGTTGAGCGCGCGATCGAGGGCTTTGATGCTGTGTTGTGCCCGACCGTGCCGATCATCGCGCCCGAGATTGCCAAGCTAGAAGCCTCTGATGAGGCATTCTTTAAGGCCAATGGCCAGATGCTGCGTAACACCTTTGCCTTTAACTTTCTAGATGGTTGCTCGTTTAGTTTGCCTTGTCATAAGGCGGATGAACAGGCCGTGGGACTAATGCTCTCGTCAGTTGCTGGCGATGACGCGGCGCTGGCCGCCGTAGCCTTGGCTGTTGAGTCGGTGCTGGCGTCGCGGTAGTGACCTTAACCTGTCTAAAGTTAGATCCTTCAGCCGGTTGAAAACCGGCTGAAAACATTTGAAATAAATCGAAACAATTAGTCATCGCGCCGCCACTTACGCATTCTGTTCGATCGCTCTAATCTAGGCTCAGTCCAACAACAATGAGGAGTGAGAACATGAGAGCCTTGCGTAGCACCGTGATCGGGGTGTTTTGCTTACTGACAGGTTGCGTGGCCTATGGTCCTCAGGCGGGTGGGTATGGCTACGGCTACGGCGCAGGCTATAGCTATGTGCCTACGTACCCCACCTATATCGCTCCAGCCTCCACAATCATTGTCCCGATTGCCAGGGCACCTCGGTATCGCCCGTACGGTCATCACCGTTGGCGCGGCTAGGCACTTCGGCCTACAAACCTGTAAAGTGTAGGCACTTGTCTAGTTTGGAGTCCGAATGAAAGTCCCGCAACGGCTGACGCCTCTTGTCGAAGAAGGCTTGGTCGACGAAGTGCTAAGCCAGCTTATGAGCGGTAAAGAGGCCACCGTGTATGTGGTGCGTTGCGGCGACTCGGTGCGTTGTGCCAAAGTGTACAAAGACGCCAAACAACGTAGTTTCAAAAATGCAGTGTCGTACACCGAAGGCCGTAAAGTCAAAAATAGCCGTCAGGCGCGTGCCATGGAAAAAGGCACGCGTTACGGTCGACAAATGCAAGAAGAGGCTTGGCAAAACGCTGAGGTTGATGCGTTATTTCGCCTGGCAAACGCTGGGGTGCGGGTGCCTCAGCCGTATATCTGTACGGATGGTGTGCTGTTAATGGAGCTGGTCACCGATGCCGACGGAAACGTTGCGCCGCGACTCAATGATGTCGAGCTGACACCAGTCCTCGCGTTAGAGCATCATTCCTATTTAATTAATCAAGTCGTGCGGATGCTTTGCGCCGGAGTCATCCATGGAGACCTCTCTGAATACAACATTTTGATGGGCGTCACCGGTCCGGTGATTATCGATTTGCCACAAGCTGTAGATGCCGCTGGTAATAACGAAGCGGCCGCAATGTTGTCGCGTGATGTACAAAATTTAGCCGTTTATTTTGGACAATTCGCGCCAGAGTTGCTGACGACGGCCTACGGTAAAGAAATCTGGCAGCACTACGAGGCCGGCACCCTCACGGCAGACACGCCTTTGACGGGCTTTGTTGCGACCGATACCACGCCTGTGGACATGGCTGGACTCATGCAAGAGATCGAAGATACCCGGCGTGAAGAGCAAGAGCGTCAGCGCCGGTTGCAAGAGCGCGATTAAAGTATTTTGCTGTCACATGGCTATAATCGAGTGAAATAAGTCTAACCAACTGCTCACGACCATGACTGCTCAATCCTCTCTCGCTTTTCGCTCGACCAAGTCAATGCATCCTATGCCTCAGGCCGAACGCGAAGCAATCGTCGCGAACCCTGGGTTTGGTAAGTACTTTACTGATCACATGGTATCGATTGACTGGACCCTCGAACAGGGTTGGCACGACGCTGCGCTCAAGCCTTATGGCCCGTTACTGCTTGATCCGGCTTCCTCAGTCTTGCATTATGCACAAGAGATTTTTGAGGGACTGAAAGCCTATCGTCACCCTGACGGTTCGATCTGGACTTTCCGGCCTGAGGCCAACGCCGCGCGCATGCAGCGTTCGGCAAAGCGCTTGGCCTTGCCACCTTTGCCGACTGATTTATTTATTGAGTCGATTCAGCAATTGGTGAGCGCCGACGCAGCGTGGGTGCCGGCGACGGGTGAAATGAGTTTGTATCTTCGCCCGTTCATGATTGCGAACGAAAGCTTTTTGGGTGTGCGCTCGGCGCATCGTGCTGCGTACTATGTCATCGCGAGCCCTGCGGGCCCGTATTTTGCCAAAGGTGTCGCGCCGGTGATGATTTGGCTGGCTGAAGACCATGCGCGTGCGGCGTTTGGGGGTACGGGTGCAGCGAAGTGTGGCGGCAATTATGCGGCTTCACTGCTCCCCCAGCAAGAAGCCTATGAAAACGGCTGTCCTCAGGTGCTATTTTTAGATTCGCAAGAGGGTAAATACATCGAAGAGCTCGGTGGAATGAATGTATTTTTAGTTCTAAAAGATGGCACCTTGATCACCCCCGAATTGACGGGCAGCATTCTTGAGGGCGTCACCCGCATGAGCATTATCCAGCTTGCGCGTGATCGAGGTCATCAGGTTCAAGAGCGAAAAATTACGATCGATGAGTGGAAAGATGGTATTGCCTCTGGTGCCGTTGTTGAGGCGTTTGCTTGCGGCACCGCTGCGGTGGTAACACCCATTGCAGCGCTCAAAGGGCGTGGCTTTATCGCGGGTGATGAAAACGCGCCTGCTGGAAAACTTACGATGTCGTTACGTCAAGAGCTGACGGATATTCAGTCTGGTCGTCGGCCTGATCGTCATGGGTGGCTAAAGCGCTTGGTTTAGCGCGACGCAGTTATTTGGCCTGCAGGGCAAGCGTAAGCATCAACTGGTATTGAGCGGCATCGAGGTAAGGATGCTTGTTCATGAAGTCCATCAAAAGTTGATCGGCCAAAATGACTTGCTCGCTTGGCAGCTCTTTCATAACGGCTGAATAAACTGCAAAACGGCCGCCTGCCGCCCACTCTTTCACTGCCTGATCTTGAACCTCTGTATGCTGCGCTTTCTGTTGAACGCGCTTAAGGCGTTGTCGATTGGCCTCGATTTCGCTGTAAGCGGTTTTAGTTTGACCTGAACCTCTAAGTACGCGAATCCGAGCTGCGGTGCGGATGGTGAGGTAGTCTGCCTGGGTGGTCAGGCGAGCCTGTTCGAGCTGCTTAATTTGTGCCAATAGGGTCTGGGCCTCTTCGCTCGCTTGGTTTGCAAGCTTTTTTAAAATCGCAGGCACACGATGGCCGCGCTGCTCGAGTAAAGTTCGGTAGCGTTGGGCGGTAAACTGTGTTTGTCCGGCAGGGATTGAACGAGGTAGGGGCATCAGCTAGAAAGCTAGGTATATTGATCCGTAGTGTAGCGCAGACAATTAACTTAGTACATCTATTATAAATAAATAGTACATCATTGATTAATTTTGCACTTAATTCATTGAAAATAATGATTAATTCAAGATATCTCTACATACCGTTTGTCGTAGTTGGTGGGCTATTCATGCTCTGGCCATCCGTGTACAACGGTTATCCGTTGGTGTACAGCGATTCACATGTCTTTATTTCGCAGCCTGTTGCCGAGTTCATGAATTGGGATAAGCCCTTTGTTTACGGGCCCTTGATTTTGTTGTTTCACGGTTGGTTGACGCTTTGGGGTGTGGTCTTGGCGCAAGCGCTTTTGCTGTCACATTTAGTATGGCTCGTGAGTGCAACGTTTAGCGTAGGGTCGAAAATTGCCGTGACCGGCTTCTTCTCTTTCGTGCCGTTCTTGTGGATGGCAACGATCTGCTCACCCAGCTTGACCTTCCCGCTGATGATGCGGCCGAAGGCGATACGGCCGAGGTAATCGCTGTAGTCGAGGTTGGAAACGAGCATCTGGAAGTAGTCGACATCCGACTTCTTGGGAGCCGGGATGTGCTTCACGATGGCCTCGTAGAGGGGCTCCATCGTGGTGCTCTCCTGATCGATCTCGTGCTTTGCAAATCCAGCCTTG
>JBAXLV010000068.1:0-8748 GCA_037134635.1 Alcaligenaceae bacterium | reverse complement strand
TCGATCAATTCTCAGCACGGTTGCACCCAAATCCGCTAATAGCATCGCGCACATCGGGCCCGGACCAACGCCTGCCAACTCGATCACCTTTACACCGTCTAATGGTCCTGCCATATCAAACCCTTCCTTGTCAGAGACTTGCGCCGAACCATCCACACTCAATGATTCTTATAGTTGAACATCATTCAAATCAAAAAAACAAAGTATATCTGCCAGATCTCAATTTGAATCCACGCCCGCGTTGACATCTGCATTCTATGAAGTATATTAAATAGAACGATGTTCTATTTTGTGAACGATTAATCCCTGCACCTAAATAGCCGAAGCGCAGCACTTTCAGCCTTTCTCAAGAAGGACCTCTATGAATCTTGCGGTGTTATGCCGAGAGCCGAGCTCTTACGACACGCTCACGCTCGAAGACGTGCCCATTCAAGCGCTCGACACAGACGAGGTTCGTGTCGAGATTTACGCGGCAGGCATCAATTTTCCAGATATTTTGATGGCTTCCGGTAAATATCAGCTCAAACCACCCCTGCCCTTCACCCCAGGCATGGAGGCCGCGGGAATCGTCTCCGAACTTGGTACAAATGTACGCACCCACAAAGTTGGTGATCGCGTGATGTTCAGGGCTTGGCATGGTTGCTACGCACAACAAGCGGTTGTTCCAGAAGCCGAACTGCTACCCGTGCCAAAAAACTTCAGCTTTGCCGAAGGCGCTGCCTTTATCGTAGCTACGGCAACCGCGACCAATGCTTTGCTTCAGCGCGGGCAATTGAAATCGGGTGAAGTACTGCTCGTACATGGTGCCGCAGGTGGCGTCGGCCTTGCTGCAGTCGAGGTCGGCAAGCTGTTAGGGGCCACGGTGATTGTTACCGCCTCAAGCGCTGAAAAGCTAGCGGTTGCACAAGTACGCGGTGCAGACTATTTAATCAATTACAAGCACGAAAATTTTCAAGCGCGCGTCATGGAGATCACTGGCGGAAAGGGCGCAGATGTCATTCTTGACACAGTCGGTGGTGAAATCTTTGAACAATCCATGCGGTGCATTGCCTGGGGCGGGCGCTTATTGGTTGTGGGCTTCGCGGGCGGCGTAATTCCGCAAATCAAAATGAATCAGCCACTACTCAAGTGCTTCAGTATCGTTGGCGTACGTGCGATTGAACACGCCAAACAAAACCCTGAAGAAGGTCAAGCCTATCGCCGGTGGATGCTGGACTGGGCCAATCAAGGACGACTGCGCCCTCATATTTCACAGGTGTTTCCTTTTAAACAATATCAAGATGCGATGCGTTTGCTTGCGACGCGTCAAGCCGTTGGACGTGTGGTTTTAGAGATGCGTACTGAATAGGCCTGAGCTTTGACAATTTATTTTTTGAAGCATAGAATTTTAACGACGTTCATTTTTATGAACGCTCAACAAGAATAAAAAAGGAGACACGTTTGTCATTTGCCTTAACCGCTGACCAGCTGCAGATACAAGACTTGATCCGTCGCGTCGCAAAAGAAAAGGTCGCTCCGCGCGCGAACGAAATTGATCGAACGGCCGAATATCCGCAAGATATGTTCGATCTGCTGCAGCAGTTAGGCTTATTCACGCTGCCTTTTCCAGAAGAGTATGGCGGCACAAACAGCATGGTCTCCGCCTGCCTGGCAATCGAGGAATTTGGCCGTGTTTGTTACAACACGGCCTATTTGTTGCTACTTCAATGGGTACCTTTTGGCGCCATTCTTGCCGGCGGAACCGCAGAACAAAAGCAACGCTATCTTCACGGCTTAGCAAACGGCACCTTGCGAGGCGCAATCTCAACCACAGAAGCTCAAAGTGGCTCTGATGTAGCGGGCATCAAAACCCGTGCGACGCCCAGTAACGGAGGGTTTAGCTTAAGCGGTTCAAAAATCTGGTGCACAAATTCTAGCGTTGCCGACTTTGTGTTGGTGGCTGCAAAAACGTCAGAGGAGCAATCAACCGCCAGCATTAATCTCTTCATTGTCGAACGCGGTAGTAAAGGCTTTGAAATCGGACGTAAAGAAGAAAAGATGGGCGCGCGCGGCGTGCCATCATGCCCTCTTTTTTTAGATAACGTGTTCGTTCCGACATCGCACGTACTCGGAGAATCTGGAAAAGGCTTCAAGGTTGTGATGGAAGCTTTTAATAAAAGTCGCCCACTGATCGGCGCGCGGGGCGTCGGCCTCTCTCAGGGCGCCATTGATCATGCCAGCGTCTTCATCCAAGATCGCGTGGCGTTCGGACAAAAGATCAGTGACTTTCAAGGTATTCGCTGGATGCTTGCTGATATGGCGATCCAAACAGAAGCCGCACGTAATTTAGTTTACAAAGCTGCCGCGATGGTCGACGCTGGGGTATCTGGTAAAGAGTTGGCTCCCATTGCTGCCATGTCAAAATGCTTTGCAACCGACACAGCAATGAAAGTCGCGACCGATGCTGTCCAGCTATTTGGAGCAGCCGGCATTTCAAACGAATACCCAATCAATCGATACTTTCGTGACGCGAAGGTTTTACAAATCATTGAAGGTACAAATCAAATTCAACGAAACATTATTGCGAACCACTTGCTTGGTAGACCTACCCGCTAGCGAACGTTCGCACTTCACTTTAACGACACAGGGAGTTGCTATGGAAACAGTTGGACTTGGACTTTACTTTGAAGATCTACCCGTCGGGAAGAAATTCAAAACCCTGGCGCGCACCATCCAAGATGCCGATATCTGTGCATTCTGTAACGTGATCCATATGACAGAAGTATTGTTTACCGATATGGAGTTTGTCAAAAACGAATCTGATATTAAAGGACGACTTGCGCCGGGCGCGTTGAGCTACTGCTTTGCCGAGGGCTTGCTCGCGCAATCAACGATGCAAAAGACCGGCTATGCTTTTCTGAACATGGAACTCAACATCGAAAACCCGGCTTTTGCAGGCGATACGATTCACGTTGAGTGTGAAGTCGTAGAAGCGCGCTTGTCCAAAAGTCGTCCAGGCCGCGGGCTTGTGCGCACTCGAAACCGGGTTGTCAATCAAGTCGGAAAAACGATCCTGATTTATACCCCTTTGCGAATGGTGAAATGTCGCAGCGATCAGGCGAGCAAGTGAACGGGCCGTACGGCGCTCCTGGGATCGGCCCCCTTTCTGGGGTCCGCGTCCTTGATCTCACGATCAACGTTCTGGGACCCGTGGCCACGCAGTCGCTAGGCGACATGGGCGCAAGCATTATCAAGATTGAAGCCCCAGGCGGTGATCCCATGCGAAACAATGGGCCCGGTCGACATCCTCAGATGTCGGTTTTTTTTCTAAATCTCAATCGTAATAAAAAAAGTGTCGTGCTTGATCTAAAGCAACCGATCGATCGAGAAAAACTATTCGCATTACTTGCAGAAACAGACGTTTTTGTTCATAGCATGCGCAGCAACGCGGCCGAGCGGCTTGGCCTGAATTACGAAGCACTCTCAAAAAAATATCCGCGTTTGATTTTTGCTTCGGCACCCGGCTACAACCCGACAGGTCCGCACCGCGACCGACCCGCATACGACGACGTGATCCAGGGTGAAAGCGGCATTGCCGGCATGGCTCAAATGTCCACTGGCGTACCCGCCTACTTTCCGACCGTGATGGCCGATAAGTTGTGTGGCGTGTATCTAGCGTCTGCTATTTCAATGGCTCTTTATAGTCGCGAGCGCACCGGCGTGGGCCAACAGGTTTTAGTACCCATGTACGAAACCATGCTTTCTTTTAATCTGCTTGAACATATGTGGACTGGCGCTCTGGGTGAAGAAGGCCATCTGGGCTATACGCGGGCCCTGTCTGTGCATCGCAAACCTTTTCCCACCTTGGATGGTCATATTTGCCTGCTCGCGATTAGTGACGAACAGTGGCGACGATTATTCGGCGTCTTTGAACGACCAGATCTGGCAGCCGACGAACGATTTTCAACACTGCTGGCCCGCGCTGAAAATATTGAATTGCTTTACACCATCGTTGGTGAACACATTAGCACTCGAAGCACCGCTGCGTGGCGTCATCTTCTGGACGAGGTTGATATTCCGAATGGTCCGATGAATCGACTCAATGACTTGCCGTTAGATCCCTACCTTAAAGAAACAAATTTTTTTGAACATTATCACCATCCCACTGAAGGGCCCTTAGTGAGAACGGCGATTCCTTTGCATTTCTCTCAAACGCCGGGCAGCATCCGTACGCCACCACCCGGGCTTGGCGAACACACCGAGGAGGTCCTGCGTAGCATCCAGGTTCAACAGATAAGCAGCGGTAAAAAGGAAAACATATGAAAGGACTTTCGGGCAAGGTTGTCATCGTTACAGGTGGGGCGGGTGGTATCGGCGCGGCAATCTGTCATCGCCTGGCCGAAGAAGGCGCAAACATTGCAATATTTGATTTGAATACCGCGGCGGCTCAAGCTGTCGTGGCTGACATCGTCAAGAAAAATATCGGCCAAGCGTGCGCCTACACAGTCGACATCACCGATGCTCAAGAAGTTCAAGCAACTGTCTTAGCGGTCGAGCAAAAGCAAGGCCCCATCGATGTCCTGATTAATAATGCAGGCTGGGACCACGGCGCTCGTTTTTTAGATACCGACCCCAGTTTGTGGCAAAAAATTATTTCCATTAACCTGCTCGGGCCTTTGAATCTGCACAAATCAGTTTTAAAGCTGATGAGCGCACGAGGAAAAGGGCGTGTGATTAATATCGCGTCCGATGCGGGGCGTGTGGGTTCCTCCGGTGAGGCGGTCTACTCAGCCTGCAAGGGTGGCATGATTGCTTTCACGAAGACAATGGCGCGCGAAATGGCGCGCAAACAAATCAATATTAATGTGGTGTGCCCGGGGCCAACCGATACCGCGCTATTTAGAGATTTTGCGGGCGAAGGCGAAAATGCAGACAAACTCAAAGCGGCACTGACCAAAGCGATCCCGTTTGGGCGACTCGGTCAGCCAGAGGATCTTGCGGGAGCCGTCTGTTTTCTTGCTAGTGATGACGCGGCATTTATTACCGGGCAAGTCTTAAGCGTGTCTGGCGGCCTCACCATGGCGGGTTAACGCCTGAATCGAGTCACGACCACTTCGACGTCACGCGTATTGGGTCATTCAAAAATCTACGGGCAGCACACAGGAGCAATCATGATGAGTCTAAAAAGAATTGTATGCGGGTTCGTGCTGGGTTTAATGGCGTTCTGGTTACAGGGCGTTCACGCGCAGGCCACCTACCCGAATCGCCCTATTCGAATTGTGATTGGTTTTGCCGCGGGCGGAGGCACTGATTCGGTATTGCGTGCGCTCGCAGTCGAGCTTTCAAACAACATGGGGATCCCGGTCATTGTCGATAACAAAGCGGGTGCAAATGGAAATATCGCTGGGGAAATCGTCGCCAAATCGCCCGCTGATGGCTACACCCTGCTCTACAACACCTCGTCGATGGTGCTAAGTCCGTCGCTTTATAAAAAATTAAGCTATGACTTTACCAAAGAGCTCACCCCGATTGCACTCACCGCAAATATTCCTTTGCTCTTGGTTGTTCCACCTGGCGTCGCGGTCAACACTCCGAAAGAACTGATCGACTACCTGAGAGCGAATCCAGATAAAAACTATGCGTCGGCGGGTAACGGCAATGTCACACACTTATCTACCGTACAGATGCTCAATATCACCGGCGTCACAGCAATTCATGTTCCCTATCGAAGCGAAGCCCCAGCGCTCGCCGACGTTTTAGGAGGGCAGGTGCAGTTTTATCTTGGTACGGCCAACGCGCTGATTCCTCTGGTCAAACAGAATCGAGTGAAAGGGTTGGCGGTGAGTAGCCTCCAACGCATCGAGCAAATACCTGACATCCCAACGCTGTCAGAAACTATTCTTCCGGGTGTTGAATTCGGCGCCTGGTCGGGCATGATGGCGCCCGCCAATACACCACCAGAAATCATTAATAAGCTAAACGGTGAAGTGAATAAGGCATTACAAAATCCCGAACTTCGCAAAAAGATTACAGCTACCGGCGCAGAAGTGAGAGGATCAACCGTCGCTCAGTATGCTGACTTTTTGAAGTCAGAAGCGAAACGTTGGGGCGAATCGATTAAGGCTGCAGGGATTGAGCCAGAGTAGCAACCGTAAAGCTGTTGTGCGCCGCGTAAACGCGCCTACTAATAGCGCGATATACGCGCGGTCCTGCCACGGCAGTTAACCTCTGAAGTCATGCACAATTTTTCCGTTGGCGACAGCCGCTTGCTCGTACTCGGGCTTGCGCCAAGTTTCAATTAAAGCGTCTTCATACCAACGCTGCATGCTAGGCAAACTCAACATTCTGTCGACATACGATTGTGAGGCTTGGCTCAATTGCAATCCGTAACTCTGTACTCTAAAAATAACAGGTGCAAAAAACGCATCAACAATGCCATAGTCTTTACCGGCTAAGTAAGGGCCACCAAATCGAATGAGCCCCTCTTGCCACAGCGCATCGATGCGCTCAACATCAGCGCGTAAGGTCTCATCGATTTTTTGAAGTGCAACACGAATCCCACAATTCATTGGACATTGGCTACGCAACGTCTGAAACCCCGAGTGCATCTCAGCGGCCGCACTACGCGCCCACGCACGAGCCGCGTTATCGGCGGGCCAGCAATCCGGATAGTGCTCGGCAAGGTACTCACAGATCGCTAGCGAATCCCAAATCAGCAGCCCATTGGTTTCCAAACAGGGCACTTTGCTTGTTGGCGAGAACGCTTTAAATGCAGTGGGCTGCCCCCCGAGCGCAAAGGGCACTAAGACCTCGTCAAAGGCAATGCGACGCACCTGCATCAGCGCCCACGGCCTCAGCGACCAGGATGAGTAATTTTTATTTGCGATGTATAGCTTCATCTTGCATTCCTTTTCAAGACGACCTCAGTAAACGGCCTCAAGAATTTAGTTTATATTGATACGGTGATAGATTCACTCGCTTTGTATCGAATTGGCTACAAACAGGCCAAGTCTCGCAGAGTCGACCCACCTACAGGTTTAGGCAATGAAACGAGTCAAGTTACTTTTATTCTTGTTCGCATTCTGTTTGACTGACGGCGCCTGCGCACAAAACTACCCGAACAAACCAATCAAACTCATTGTGCCTTATGCCGCTGGCGGCGGCTCTGATTTTGTCGCCCGCTTGCTTGGCCTAAAACTCGCTGAAGTACTTGGGCAATCAATCATTATCGAAAATCGGCCGGGTGCGGGCGGCTTGATTGGCGCCGAACTCGTCGCGCGCGCACCGGCAGACGGCTATACGCTTCTGCTGGCAGACGCCTCATTCACCATTAGCCCTGTCATCAACAAAAAATCAAGTTATCATGCCGTCAAAGATTTTGCGCCCATCGCACTTGTTGCCGACACGCCCTATGTATTTATTACACCCGCAACCAGCTCAACCAGCACACTATTAGAGTATGTCGCGCAAGCGCGGGCGCAACCCAATCAGGTCAGCATTGGCTCTGCCGGCAATGGCAGCGGCAGCCACCTTGCTGGCGAACTGTTTCAGCTCAATGCAAATCTCAAACTCATTCACATCCCCTATAAAAGCTCGGGACAGGTCACCATTGACACCATGTCTGGGCAGGTACAGTCTTCGTTTGCAACAGCACCGAGTGTTGTTCAGAATTATAAAAGCGGTAAGCTCAAAATTTTGGCGGCGGCATCGCCAAAACGCACAGCCGCGTTGCCTGATGTGCCGGTCTTTGCTGAGCTTGGCTTTAAAGACGTCGTCATTACAAACTGGTATGGGGTACTCGCACCCAGCGGAACCTCGAGTCAGAGCGTCGAGCGCCTGAGCCAAGAGCTTGCTCGAATTGTGAAGTTGCCCGACGTGCGCGAACAGTTAAATGGTGCTGCGCTTGAGCCCATGACTTCGACGCCTCAATCATTCGCTGAACATATTGCAACTGAACTCTCAAAATGGGAATTCGTTGTACGTGAAGCCAAAATTCAAATAGATTAAACATGACAACAATCGAAGATGCACGACGGTTATTCCCAGGAACTGCAGGTTGCGTTTATCTTGAAAATTCGGCACGTGGTTTGTTGCCTATCGCCGCACGCGACGCAGCTCTGCGCTATTACGACGCCAGGATTGCAGGCGTTGCAAAAGAAACCGATCCCGTCTTTGACGCAGAGAAGCACGCTTGCGAACGCTTCGCTACGCTTGTGGGTGCAACGCACGATGAAATTACACTTACCCGCAACGTGACCGATGGGCTGAATATATTTGTAACGGCGCTACCCTGGAAAACCGGCGACAACGCAATTGTTTCAAAGGAAGTCGAGCATCCGAATGGGGTCTACGCCCTCTATAACATGAGACAACGGCATGGCATTGACGTGAGAATGGTCGATCCCGGGCCCGACCTCTCGATCTCTGTTGATGCGATCGCTCAAGCGATTGACTCGCGCACGCGGTTGGTGATCGTCTCTTCGGTCACGTTTTCTACCGGCGCCCGCACAGACCTAGCTGCCCTAGGACACCTTTGCCAGGCACGTGGAGTCATCTTACTCGTCGATGCCGCACAATCGGTGGGCGCGATCGACATTGATGTTCATGCATTACAGATCGATGGGCTCGTCGTTGGCGCAAGCAAGTATCTCTGCGGCCCATACGGACTCGGATTTTTGTATATCCGGCGAGCACTTGCCGATAGTCTGCATCCAACTTATCTGGGGCGCTATAGCGTTGATCTGGGCAACGCTCACGAAGGAGATCAAG
>JBAXLV010000067.1:0-8755 GCA_037134635.1 Alcaligenaceae bacterium | reverse complement strand
CTCATCGACATTGCTGGACAACTAGGCAAAATCTCTAAGTCCCTCGAATCATCATACAAAATCACTCTGCTGGAACAAAAAGAATGGAACCGCCGCAGAGAGTTGGCGCAAGTGTTTGAGACGCATTTTCTTGAACGCTATTTTGGTACCAACAAGAGAATTATCGAGTACGTTAAGACGCTAATTTTTTCGGGTGAAAAAGAAGCTGTAAAAGCCGTGAATCAAGCCGTGAATCTGCTGGGGTCAGAGGTTGACCCAATTGTGATCATCAACAAAATTGATCGAGACTGGAATGTCGGCGCATATCGTCAAAAACACCTGCTGGCGGCTGAGATCATCAATAGTGGTGCGCGCTTCAATTCGATCGATCAAGCGATCGAATTTATTACCAAGCTCGAAGGCAGCGTTGCGAAATCCACTCAAAAAGATCGCTACGCATTGATTCAAAAAGATCGCTATGCCGTGACGCGTTCTGGCACGAATACGGTCTTATATCTTGATAAAACAGCCCTGCTTGAGTATGCAAAAAAACTTGCACACGAGTTTCTAGAAAAAAAATCGGTTTAAACAAAAACAAAAGATTTTCGATCGTCTCAAATCCACAAAGCGTTATGCCCAATAATGCAAAATGCACTATATTGGTGCATCTGTGCCGATCAGGAAAATGCGCTGCTTAGCACTCGCACCAGAGTTTTCGCCATCGCCAGAGCAAAGACATCAGATGGCATGTATATTGCTTCGCTAGCACCAGACGCTTTGTCGCACTCACCAGGAGTTTTAGTATGAATCATTCAGCCACAATCTCACGTAGCGCCAATGGTTTTAGGGCACGCCTTTTAGGGGTCATGGCCCTTTTGTTCTGCCTCTACATGCCGCTCGAGGCTGCTGCCCAGGCTGCACCCAAAATCAAAATGGCCTATGCCAAATGCGCACACTGCCTATCAATGTCGATGGTTCCTGGCTTAGCTAAGGGCGTCGATATCGAAGCGATCAACTTCACCTCTGGCAACGACGCTCTGACCGCCCTGGTGTCTAAAAGCGTTGATATCGCCCAAGTCACCTATCTGCACTTTGTCACTGGTTTAGACAAGGGGATGGATCTGGTTGCGATCTCGGGCCAGGTCAATGGTGGCTCAGAACTTGTTGTGGCAAAAGATTTTCCACTTGCTGCAAATGACTGGGTCGGTTTGAAGAAAATGATTGCTGACTATAAAGCCCAAGGCAAACCATTTCGAATCGCGGCTTCGCGCGGTAACGCACAAGATTTGCACATGCGTGGTGAGTTCTTAAAAAATGGCATCAATCCTAGTCGCGACGTGCAGTTCGTCAATATTCCAAACCCCGCTGACCATAACGCTGCTTTGCAGCGTGGTGAGATCGAGCTGATCGGTACGGTCGAACCCTTCGCCTCGCAAATCCGCTTAGGCGGCGTTGGTAAGCATTTTAATTTTCCGTACGACCAAGCGGCGGGCAAGCTCACCAATCTGATTGTCACGCGCTCGGATGTCATCAAGGAAAAACCTGAAGCCGTCAAGCAGACGGTAGCTGCCATCGTGTCGCTAGTCGATCAACTCAATAAGGATAAGCAAGCCTGGGTCGACAGCATCGTGAAGGGAACAGGTCTTGATCGTGGTATCGCCATGGAAGCCCTGCAAAATGCCTATCCTGATTACACGATGTATCGTGGCGCCACGTTAGCCATCGCTGACATGATGCGCGATCTAAAATATATTTCACGCGATGTGAACGCCGACATCGAAAAGAACATGAACTACACCTTCTTGACTTCCATTACCGGAAAAACACCGAAAGACCTTGGCTATTAAGGTGGCAAACTAATGCCCTCACCGCTAACACGCCTCTGGGCACAACGGGGCCGCTTTGCGGTACCCGTTTTTCTTTTATTGCTCTGGGAATTTTTGGCCCAAATCGGCTATCTTCCACCGGCTCTGCTACCCGCACCTTCGCGCGTTTTCATGACTTGGGGTGACTGGATATTTGGTTTTGATGAATCGGCACAAGACATCTCAGGCCGCTGGCTGGGTGACGCTTTAGCGAGCACTACGAGAGTATTCGCGGGTTACACACTTGCCGGACTACTTGGCGTCATGTTGGGCGTCTCAATCGGCTGGTGGCGCTTTGTTGAAAAGACAATTGAACCGACGCTTCAAATGTTACGCCCAATTCCACCAGTCTCATGGATTCCGTTAGCCATCATCTGGTTTGGTATCGCTAACAAGCCAGCCATTTTTTTGGTGTTCTTAGGTGCATTTTTCCCGATTTTGATGAACACCATTCATGGCGTCAAAACTGTCAATCGTGATTTACTGCGTGCGGCTGCCATGGCTGGTGCGCGAGAGGGGCAGCTGTTGCGCTTTGTCGTGCTGCCGGCCGCCATGCCAAGTATTTTTGCGGGCTTACGAATTGGCGTTGGTAGCGCATGGATGTTGACCGTGACTGCTGTGATGGTCGCGGTTAAAAGCGGTTTGGGTTATTCACTTTGGGATTCATACTATTTTCTACGCTACGACCTTGTGATCGCAAGCATGATTAGTATTGGATTGTTGGGGTTTTTAACGGATTGGTTAATTAAGTCGATTATGAATCGTCTACTGCGCTGGCAGCATGCTGGCACAGTGCAAGGATCACGGGCCTAGAGGATTCTTATGTCATTCATCGAACTCAATAATATTGTTAAGGTCTTTAAAGATCCGCAGCGCGGCACTGACATGCTTGCAATCGATGACATCACATTGTCGGTCGAGAAAAAAGAACTCGTGTGCTTACTTGGACCCAGTGGTTGTGGCAAATCCACGTTGCTTAATATGATTGCGGGTTTTGAAAAACCAAGCTCGGGTGAAGTAAAGGTTGATGGAAAATTAATTACCGGTCCCGGTGCGGATCGTGGCATGGTATTTCAACAACCTAATCTGATGCCCTGGCTACCTGTCTGGGATAACGTTGCGTTTGCATTAAAACTCAAAGGGCTCAACAAGAAAGATCGTCAAGCCGCCGCTCAACCTTTTATCGAAGCCGTCAAGCTCAATGGTTTTGAAAATCATCTACCTGGCGAACTATCGGGCGGCATGGCGCAACGGGTTGGCATTGCGCGTGCGCTGTTGCAGAATCCAGCTGTGATTCTGATGGACGAACCGTTTGCCGCGCTCGACGCGCAAACCAAACTAGACATGCAAGAAGAGCTGGTCACGATCTGGCAACGTTATAACAGCACGATCGTCTTTGTGACCCATAGCGTAGATGAGGCCTTGATTTTAGGCACGCAAGTCGTTGTCATGACGCATCGACCCGGAAAAATCCGCGAAAGTATTACCATTGATCTTGCTCGGCCGCGCGACATCACCTCAACCGAATTTAACGATATCAAACGGCACGTTTTAGATCTCATCCGTGAAGAGGCCGTGTTGGCTCGAGAGGGCTTAAATACATAATCCGTCTAAAAAAAGAAGTACTAATAATTTTTAGCGGTATGATTGTCTATCGCCTTTGCATCATTGACCAATAATTAAAACAGCAAAGGCATCATGGAGACAAACATGATCCAAAAATTATTACTTGCTTTCGTATTGATAGGCGTAATCGCGACGAGTTCGGCTCAGTATCCTGAACGTTCGATTAAATTTATTGTGCCTTTCCCCGCGGGAAGCGCCACCGATACAGTTGCGCGACAACTGGGCGAAGAAATGTCACGCGATCTGGGGCAAGCCGTTGTCATCGACAATAAGCCGGGCGCCCAAGGCATCATTGGCGTCAACGCTGCGGTCGCAGCCCCTGCTGATGGCTACACCTTTGTGATTCTGGGTGTCACAACGGGCGCGAGTAACGTCACCCTCTTTCGCAAATTACCTTACGACCCAACCAAAGACTTGACCGGAATTGGCATGATCGCCGAATCACCGACCCTGTTAGTGAGTTCAACAAAATTTCCTGCCAATTCTGCCGCAGAACTTTTTGCCCTGGGTCGCAAAAACCCTGGAACGCTGACCTATGCCTATGGCTCAGGCAGTTCACAGATTGCTGCCGCCAAACTTGTCAGCATGGGGGATATTAAAGCGGTACCGGTGCCCTATCGTGGCTCGCCTCAAGCAATGACCGATGTCATGTCAGGGCAAGTTGATTTTATGTTTGTCGATCTTTCAGTCGCAATACCGCAGTTACAGGGTGGCAAACTCAAAGCACTTGGAGTTACCACAAAAGAAAGATTTCCTGTCATCCCACAAGTGCAATCCCTTCATGAGTCGGGTGCCCCCGGGTACGAACTTGTCGTTTGGTTTGCCTTAGCGGGCCCAGCGAAACTTCCTGACGCTGTGACGCAGCGTATTTCAAAGGCTTTGAACAATGCACTCAAAAGTGATGATCTTGCAAAAAAATACGCGACACTTGGTTTGGCGGTCAAGGCGTCAACCGCACAAGAGTTTCAAAGTTTTTTGAAGTCTGAAATCGTGAATTGGGGCGAGCTCATCAAAGCCGCTGGCATTCCGCCTGAAGATTAAGCATCACATCGATAACGAACTAAATGGTGGCGACAATGCTGCACGCTAAAATAATCGTTCGGGCGTTTTGCGCACTCACCCTCTTGACGTGTACTCACACCATTTCTGCGCAAGAGTTTCCGACTCGGACACTGCGTATTGTGTCACCTTACTCTACTGGCGGCGGCAATGACAGAATCGCACGCATGCTTGCCGAGAAACTCGCGAAGGTCATGGGCCAGCATGTGCTGGTGGATAACCGACCAGGTGCCAACACTATGATTGGCAATGACTATGTCGCCAAATCAGCACCGGATGGCTACACACTTATCTTGAACGGAAACGGTTTTGTCATTAATCCGAGCTTCTATCGCACCATGACTTTTGACACGGCCAAAGATCTTGTGCCGGTCAGTTTCGTCGGATTTTCACAGCTCGGGTTGGTGGTTTCGCCCACGATTGAACCCAAAAACGTGAAGACGCTGCTTGCGTATATTCATGCGTATCCGGGACGCTTGAACTTTGGCACATCGGGCTATGGTGGGCCTGATCATTTCGCCTCCGTTATTTTAAATCAATTAGATGGCGTCAAAGTCGAGGCCGTACCGTATAAAGACGCGGGCCCTGCCTTGGCTGATCTTCTGGGAAGTCATGTACAAATGATGATGGCACCGCTGCCGATCGTTCATGCACACATTAAATCTGGAAAATTAAAGCTGCTTGGTGTTGCTACCAAAACTCGCTCTACGGCTTATCCTGATGTGCCGACGCTCGATGAGGCGGGAATCCCAGGCTATGAGGCTTTTCTTTGGTACGGGCTCATGGCTGCGGGTGGTACGCCTGAGCCAATCATCAATAAGCTCGCAGGTTACCTACACGGTATTCTCAATGAGCCTGAAACGCTTGAATGGTTTAGAAGCGAGGGGCTGAGCCCCGCAACGAGCGACTACGACACACCAGAAAAGTTTGCGCTTTTTGTGAAAACGGCGCTTACGCAAACAGCCGCAACCGCCAAGGCAATGAATATTCAGCCCGAGTAACTCACGTCAATGAACAACGTGCAATAGAAAAAGGCCTCAGTCAATTTAACTGAGGCCCTTCACTGACTCGTGCAGCACAACCTCGAGCAATTAAGCGGTTGGGATGTTTCCGATACGAACTTTACCAGGCTGGTCTAACAGCGCCGCTGCAATGGTACGACGGTGTTCAGCCGCAGTGCCACCGCGTAGCGACCAGGAGGCCACTCTGCGGTACCAGAGATTCAAATCGAAATCACGAATGAAACCCATTCCGCCATGAATTTGCTGTGCCGAGCGCACGACCATCATGCACTGTTCGTTACCAAAGGACTTGGCTTGCGCAATATTGACGCGATGGGGTAGTTTCTGATCCATGCGCCAGAGCGCCTCGCGCGACAACATGGTCGTACCGTCAATCGCATTCACCATATTGGCGCACAAGTGTTGAATCGCCTGAAACGCGCCGATTGGTTGACCAAAAGCTTCGCGCTGCTTGGCATGTGCAACCGCCATGTCCAAAGTTCTACGGCCAGCCCCCGCCATCATTGAAGCGTATAACACTGAAGATAAATCCATGACCTCTAGCGCGATGCTGTCACCCGCTTCGGGCTTGCCAATGCGTGCTGCGAGGGGCACACGAACCTGCTTAAAGTGCACGTTCGCTTCACCGTCTTTTGCCATGGACACGAGCGCATCACTGCTCAGGCCAGGGGCGTCAGTCGGCACCAGCGCGACGCCTAAACGGCTGGGTGCAGCCGCGTCGCGATAAATGACCAGACATTGGTTTGACGCTCGATAGCTGCCCACGAAACTTTTCATGCCGTTGAGCACCAACTCGTTACCCTCAACACGCCCCTCAAGCTTGATGGAATCCGTTGCCCAGCGACCATTCTGTTCAGCTACGGCATGACTCAAGATCAGATCGCCACTGAGAACGCGCTGCAACAGCGCTTGCTGTGCGGCATCACCATGCCGATCGATGATCAACGCAGGCACCATCGTCGCGTGCAAGGGGATCGGCGCAATGTGATAGCCCGCCAACTCAAAGAGCAATGCCAAATAAGTGAGAGGCAACTGTTGCCCACCATTTTTATCAGACAGACAAAGCTGCAACCAACCATTTTCGGCAAATTTTTCCCATAACAAGGGAGAGTATTGCAGCGGATCGGTTTCGATCTTACGCACCAACGCAGAGGTGCATTCACCCGCTAAAAATTCTGAAGCTGCCTCTTTGATTTGTATTTCTTGGTCATCTAACAAAATATCCATGATTCATCTACCTTTATTCTTATTTTGCTGCGCGCGGCAGACCTAGGCCGATACGGGCCACTTGATCTCGCATTACCTGCACGCTGCCGTGATTGATGGTTGACTGGTAGGCCCCCAAGATATTGTGTGCGAATACACCTTTTTCAATCGCAGCGGGCGAACCCTGCATCAACTGTGCGTAAGGTCCAAGAATCTGGCTAATCGCTTCGGTTGTGCGCACACTGTGCTCGGGCGCAAAGACTTTTTCAGCAGAGCCTTCATAGGTGAACTTTCCACCATGCTGTTCGATGCTAATACTACGCATAGTCATCAAGCGGCAGACCTCTGCTTCGGTCCACATTTCGGCGACCTTATCACGCACTTGTGCATCGTCACGCAATGAATTTTGTAGCTCGCCATCACCATGCAGCCAATTGACGATATCTTCGTCGCGCATCACAGAAATCAGATAGCGCCAGGCGCCGACCCGATCAAGATTTAAGCCGCGTCGGGCCACTTCCCAGCCACCACCCTCTTCACCCAATAAGCATGATACGGGCACTTCAACATCATCAAAGAACACTTCGTTCGTGCGCTCTTCACCGTAGGTGGTGCCAAAGGGTGCGGGTGGATCGTTTTGAACAGTCCAGAGTGGGCGCACAGTTAAACCAGGAACATCCATCGGAACCAACAAGATCGACAGTCCTCTGTGACGCACTGAGTCTGGATCAGTCCGACACATCAAAAAGATATGTGTCGAATTTTGAGCGTTAGTCGTGTAAATTTTTTGACCAGTGATAATGTATTTATCACCAACACGTTTGGCACGACAACGAATACCAGCAAGGTCAGTCCCACAGCCGGGCTCACTGTAGCCTTGGCAAAATATAATTTCGCGCTTAATGGCACCTGGCACAAACTCTTGCTTCTGAGCAGCTGTACCAAAAGATAAAATTGCTGGTGCACCCGTACCGCCACCGAGCGTAATGCCCGTTGCCCGATAAAACTCTTCTTCGATCACAAACTGCGCAGTGCGATCGCCACCGCCACCGCCAAATTCAGTTGGCCAACTCCAGGCAAACCAGCGCTTCTCGTTGACGGTATCAAAAAAAGCACGAATCGCGGGACCCCAGCCTTCACCGCGCTTACCCGCGGTGTTTTCAGCGCGCACTTCTTCGGTGAAATGTTCGGCTAAAAATTGACGAACTGTCGAACGTAATTTTTCTTCTTCAGCACTGAATAAAAAATTCATTGTTGTCTCTTTGGTTGATCTGCTAAATAAATTTTCTCTGCAGAGATTACTCTTTAAGAGCCCTACCCGCAAATAATACCGAACCAATGGCTTCAACCCGGTCGTTGAAGTTCCGCAGTATGGAATGGCTCTAGGGTATCGATCGCCTCTAAAGGCTGCGTCTTTAAATCCCACTTAAAAAACTTTAATATCACTTTATCGTTTGTAAAATCGGCAATCGTAAAACCATGCTGCTCGATCGGCGAAATCGCCTCGCTCATACTTAAATGCAGAGAGGGCTGCGCGCTGATTTTACGAATACCCGAAGGCCAGCCTGTTGGCCGCGTACCGATTGGGCCCGTCACGACTGAAATCACAGGGTTCTTTGACAAATCAAGGGTACCGGTGCGATTAATGCGGCCTAGCGCAAGCGCATGCAAATCACCACTGACAGAAAGCGGAATTTTGCCTTTCATGCCTGACATCGCCGCCAACAAACGGTCGTGCTGTTTGAGCCAGCCTTCTTGCCAATAGGGCTTTTTAATCTCGAGCGTGAGACCTCCCTCTTTACTTAGCACGTCGGGATACCATTCGCCCCACTTACCAGCGGTCCAACCATGCGGATTTGATGGCGCATTGATCACATGCGCTGCGTCGGAGTCGGCCATACGCTGTTTAAGCCAGGCTTCAACGGTGTCCTCAACAAAGACTGCGCTAGGCCCTGCAAGTGTCATGGTCGGCCGCACTGAGTACAGCAACATCTCTGC
>JBAXLV010000066.1:0-8797 GCA_037134635.1 Alcaligenaceae bacterium | reverse complement strand
GATTATGGTGGGCGAGATGTCTTTTGTGCTGGCGACGTCTTGGGGTCAGGTTGGCCCGGCGGCTGACATGGGCAATGATTACAACAACGCTCGCACATTGGGCGAGGCGATGTACACCGAATACGCCTACGCGGTCGAAGTCGGTGCAGTGCTCTTGCTGGTTGGGATGATTGCCGCAATTTCGTTGACCCTGCGCAAGCGCCGCGACGTGAAATATAACGACCCTGGTGCCTCAGTGCGTGTGCGGGCTAAAGATCGGGTGCGCCTCGTCAAGCTGCCTAGCCAAGAGGCTGTGAACGCCAAAGGAGATCAAACATGATGACCTTGACCTTGCCGCACTTTTTAGTGCTGGGCGCCATGTTATTTGCGATTGGCGTGTTTGGGATTTTTTTGAATCGTCGCAACCTCATTGTGTTGTTGATGTCAGTTGAGTTAATGCTGTTGGCTGTGAATATGAACTTTGTAGCCTTTTCAACCTGGATGGGTGATGCGGCGGGGCAGGTGTTCGTGTTCTTTATTCTGACGGTTGCAGCCGCCGAGGCCGCGATTGGCCTGGCAATTTTAGTGCTGCTGTTTCGTAACCTCAGCACCATCAACGTAGACGAACTTGATAGCCTGAAGGGCTGATCGGATCACGGAACAATATGTTTAGCTCACCTTCTTTATATCTGACCATTGCACTGGCGCCATTGTTGGGCGCGGTTCTTGCGGGTTTGTTTGGCACGGGTTTTCTGGGACGTCAGGTTAGTCGTCGCAGTTCACATGTGATCACCATTGCGTTGGTTGCGGTGTCGGCAATTGGCTCTGTGCTTGTGTTCAAAGATGTGCTCAATGGGCATACTTTTGACGGCGCTGTGTATACCTGGTCGTTGCTTGGACAGGCCAAACTTGAAATCGGCTTCTTGATTGACCCGTTGTCGGCATTGATGATGGTGGTGGTGACGTCTGTGTCGCTGATGGTGCACATCTATACCATTGGCTATATGGCTGAAGATCCTGGTTATCAGCGTTTCTTTGCCTATATTTCGTTGTTTACCTTCTCGATGTTGATGCTGGTCATGTCAAACAACATGGTGCAGTTGTTCTTTGGCTGGGAAGCAGTGGGTTTAGTGTCTTATTTGCTGATTGGTTTTTGGTACACCAAACCTACCGCAATTTTTGCCAACATGAAAGCGTTTTTGGTGAATCGCGTTGGTGACTTTGGTTTTGTTTTAGGAATCGGTTTGCTGTTTGCCTACGCAGGCACGATGCACTATGGCGAAGTTTTCAAGCAAGCCGACAAGCTCGCAGCCTTAACCTTGCCCGGTACAAACTGGATGCTGTTAACCGTGGCGTGCATTTGTTTGTTTATCGGTGCCATGGGTAAGTCGGCGCAAGTGCCCTTGCACGCTTGGTTGCCGGATTCGATGGAGGGCCCGACGCCAATCTCTGCGCTGATTCATGCCGCGACGATGGTGACAGCAGGCATCTTTATGGTCGCGCGTTTCTCGCCTTTGTTTGAACTCTCAAGTACCGCCTTATCTTTCATTATCGTGATTGGTTCGATTGGTGCGTTGTTCTTGGGTATTTTAGGCATCATCCAAAATGACATTAAGCGAGTGGTTGCATATTCAACCCTGTCGCAACTTGGTTACATGACAGTCGCCTTGGGTGCGTCAGCTTACTCTGTCGCAATCTTTCACTTGATGACCCATGCGTTTTTCAAAGCGCTGCTGTTCTTGGGTGCGGGCTCGGTGATCATCGGCATGCATCATGATCAAGATATTCGCAATATGGGTGGCTTGCGCAAATACATGCCCATCACGTGGTTAACGTTTTTGATCGGTACGCTTGCTTTGGTGGGTACGCCTTTCTTCTCAGGTTTTTATTCGAAAGAACACATTATCGAAGCCGCTGGTGCGGCCAATGTATGGGGTGCTGGCTTCGCACACTACGCGACCTTGATTGGCGTCTTTGTCACCTCGCTATATTCGTTCCGCGTGTATTTCTTGGTGTTTCATGGCAAAGAGCGGTTTGCTGCACATGCCGAGGCGCACGGTCACGACCATGGACACGACCACGCGCACGCGGATGCGCACTCTCATGATAATCACGCTCATCATGGCGGCACACCGCACGAGTCCCCTTGGGTGGTCACGTTGCCTTTGGTATTGCTGGCAATTCCTTCGATTATCATCGGTGCGATTGCAATTGATCCTTTGCTGTTTGGCTCGTTCTTCAAAAATTCGATTGTCATTCTGACCCAGCATCCTGCGATGGCAGAGTTATCTAAAGAGTGGCATCACGCGCACGGCTGGGTGGGCTATGCGACGCATGCCTTCACGACAGTGCCTTTCTGGTTGGTGGTGGCCGGTGCAGTCGTTGCTTGGTATTGCTACCTGATCAATCCAGAAGTGCCGGCCGCAATTCAGTCGAATCTCAAATTTGTGAATCACGTACTTGAGAACAAATACTTTTTTGACTGGTTTAACGAGCAAGTGTTGGCGCGCGGTTTGCGCGCAGTGGGTACAAGTTTTTGGCAACGCGGCGATCGAGGCTTAATCGATGGCGTGTTAGTCAATGGTTCGGCAAAATTAGTGGGCGCTTTGGCAGCTGTGACTCGTCGCTTTCAGACCGGTTATATCTACCACTATGCCTTTGCGATGATCATTGGCCTGTTGGTCGCGATCACCTACATAATCCTTGGTACTAAATGATGGCAAGCGAGATGGCTTCTTTGACGACCCCCTGGCTCACGTTTGCGATTTTTGTTCCGATCGTTTGTGGTTTGATTATTTTGGCAGTCGGTAGCGATGACCGTCCGGCGATGACCCGCAATCTTTCTTTGATTGGCGCGATTCTCAGTTTCCTGGTCACGATCCCTTTGTATACGGGCTTTGATAGCGCAACGGCAGCGATGCAGTTTGTTGAAAAGTCGCCCTGGATTCCCGCCTTTGCGGTGATGTATCACTTGGGCGTTGATGGTATATCGCTTTGGTTTGTGTTGCTGACAGCTTTTATTACGATCGTTGTGGTGTTGGCGGGTTGGGAGGTCATTACCTCACGCATTGCCCAGTACATGGCAGCCTTCTTGATCTTGTCGGGTCTGATGATTGGTGTATTTGTGGCCATGGATGGCTTGCTGTTCTATATTTTCTTTGAAGCCACCTTGATCCCGATGTATATCATCGTGGGGGTCTGGGGCGGCCCCAATCGTGTTTATGCAGCCTTCAAATTCTTCTTGTATACCTTGATGGGTTCGTTGCTCACGCTGGTTGCCTTTTTATATCTCTGGAATCAGGCGGGCGGCTCGTTTGATATTCAAACTTGGCACGAGTTGCCTTTGGCCTATACGCCTCAGGTCTTGATCTTCTTTGCCTTCTTGGCAGCGTTTGCGGTCAAGGTGCCGATGTGGCCGGTGCACACGTGGTTACCTGATGCCCACGTTGAGGCCCCAACAGGGGGTTCAGTGGTGCTCGCGGCGATTATGCTTAAGCTCGGGGCCTATGGTTTCTTGCGCTTGTCATTGCCAATTGTGCCGGATGCCTCGGTGGGAATGTCAGGCATCATCATCGCGCTGTCGTTGATCGCTGTGATTTATATCGGCATGGTTGCGATTGTGCAAGACGACATGAAAAAACTGGTTGCCTACTCTTCAGTGGCACACATGGGTTTTGTCACCTTAGGCTTCTTTATTTTCAATACCGCGGGTGTTGAGGGCGCCATTGTGCAAATGGTGTCGCATGGTTTCGTATCTGCGGCGATGTTCTTGTGTATTGGCGTGTTGTATGACCGCATGCACAGCCGTCAAATTGCCGATTACGGTGGCGTGATCAACACGATGCCGCGTTTCGTGACCTTTTTTGTGTTGTTTTCAATGGCTAACGCAGGCTTGCCTGCAACCAGTGGTTTTGTCGGCGAATTCATGGTGATCATGGGGGCCGTGCAATATAACTTCTGGATTGGTTTGCTGGCCGCGACAGCGCTCATACTGGGTGCATCCTATTCGTTATGGATGGTCAAGCGCGTGGCCTTTGGTGATGTGGCCAACGATCATGTGCGCGATCTGCAAGATTTGTCGAGCCGTGAGTTCTTGATACTTGGCTTGATGGCCTTGGCTGTGATCTATATGGGTGTTCATCCCAAGCCCTTTACTGATGTGATGCACACCTCAGTTGAGGCCCTGTTGCAACACGTCTCTCATTCAAAACTGTAAGCCCCGCCATGATGCAATCTCAATTCGATTTCGGCCTGGCCGCACCAGAAATTATTTTGTTGGTGATGGGCATGGTGATCCTGATACTCGACGCACTGAGCGAGAACCCACGCCGGACCTTGGCCTATGGTTTATCGTTAATGACGCTTGCGGTGTTGGCCTTGGTTTCGCTTTGGCAATGGAATATGGGCCTGGTCGGCGAAACGTTCTTTGGGATGTACATCGCTGATCCGTTTGCGCATCTACTCAAAATTTCCTCGTACCTTGCCGTAGCACTCACCTTGATTTATGGCCGCGAATACCTTCAATCGCGCGACATGTTGCGTGGTGGTGAGTTCTATGTGCTGGTGCTCTTTGCGCTGCTAGGTCAGATGGTAATGATTTCTGCCGGCAACTTCTTGAGCATTTATCTCGGTCTTGAGTTGATGTCGTTGGCGCTGTATGCCCTGGTGGCGATTCGTCGTGACCACGCACAGTCAACCGAAGCTGCAATGAAGTATTTTGTGCTCGGTGCCTTGGCTTCTGGTTTTATGCTTTACGGTATGTCGATGTTGTACGGTGCCACAGGTAACCTTGATCTGCGCAATATTGCCGATGCCGTGAACTCAGGGCAGATCGATTATTTGCCGCTGACGTTTGGCGTGGTGTTTTTAGTGGCCGGGTTAGCGTTTAAATTGGGCGCTGTGCCGTTTCATATGTGGGTGCCAGACGTGTATCAGGGTTCGCCCACTGCGGTGACGCTAGTGTTGGCTGCGGCGCCTAAGCTTGCCGCCTTTGCGATTACCTTGCGAATGTTAGTGGTGGGTTTGGGTGATTTAACGAGCGACTGGCAACCGATGTTGTTGATTCTGGCGTTCTTGTCGCTAGCGATTGGTAACCTCACCGCGATCATGCAAACGAACTTTAAGCGCATGCTGGCTTATTCAACGATCTCGCATATGGGTTTCATCTTGCTGGGCTTGGCTTCGGGTTCAATCGACGGCGACAAGCAGTTTGATACTGAGTCCTATGGGTCAGCTCTGTTTTACATGCTGACCTATGTGCTCACGACACTCGCCTCCTTTGGTTTGATCATGCTGATGTCGCGTGAAGGCCACGAGTGTGAAAATATTAGTGATCTGAAAGGCTTAAATCGTCGAAGCCCCTGGATGGCTGCGATGTTGTTGATCTTGATGTGCTCCCTGGCTGGCTTACCCCCACTGGTAGGATTTGATGCCAAGCTATTGATCTTGCAAACACTGTTAAAGTCTGAGCATCTCTGGATGGCGGTGGTCGCGGTATTGTTCTCGTTGATTGGCGCTTTTTATTATTTGCGCGTGATTAAAGTGATTTACTTTGATGAGCCCGACGCCGCTGCCCCTGCACTGAGCACTATTTGCTGGGCGCCACGTACGTTGATGATCGTTAATAGTTTGGCGATCTTGCTGTTAGGGTTAATGCCCAACGGGCTGCTGGTGCTGTGCCTGCAAGCCATGCGCGCAACCTTGGCGTTTTAAGCGTGTTTGCTACAGTATGAATCAAACAGCTGCAGTTTGGCTTTTGATTCTGCTGGCCTTTGTTGCTGCGAATCTGCCGTTTATCAATGAACGTATTTTTGCAGTCTGGCAGCCGAAGCGCATCTTGACCCAAAAGTTTTTTTGGTTACGGGCTTTAGAGCTTGTGCTCTTGTATTTTTTGGTTGGCACACTCGGCGTTGCCTTCGAGCGTTTAATTGGTAACGTCTTTAGCCAGCGCTGGGAGTTTTATGCCATCACGTTTAGCCTGTTTGTCGTGATGGCGTTTCCGGGTTTTGTATATCGCTATCTGTTGCGTCGCAACTAGCTTTCAAACCAATTCAAAACGCCGTCAAGCCCTGCAATATTCAACGCGTAGTTGGCTTGTGCCCGCACAACAGGCTTGGCTCGATACGCCACCGAATAGCCAGCAAGCCCCAACATTTTAAGATCGTTTGCGCCATCGCCAATTGCAATGATTTGATTGGCTTGGGCACCACAAGTTTGCGCGAAAGCACTTAAAGTATCGGCCTTGCCTTGCGCATCTAGAATGTTGCCATTGACCTTACCAGTCAGTAGACCGTTATTGTGATCCAGTACGTTGGCATGCGCAGCATCGAGACTTAAACGCGCTTTGAGTTTTTCAGTAAAAAACGTAAAGCCGCCTGAAACCAATAAGACCTTGATCCCTGCCTGATGTGCGGTGCTAATTAGTTGTTCAGCACCTGGATTTAGGCGCAGCTTTTGCTCATAGACCGCTTGCAATACATCGACTGACAAGCCTTTTAAAAAGGCAACGCGGCGGGTCAGACTTTCAGAAAAGTCTTTGATTTCGCCACGCATTGCTGCCTCGGTGATCGAGGCGACTTGCTCTTTGACTCCACCAAAGGCTGCGATTTCATCGATACACTCAATGTTGATCAGGGTCGAATCCATGTCCATGGCGAGCACCTTGCAATCGGTGAGTCGACTGCCGGCTGCAATATAGGCTGTATCTACGGATGCGCGCTCGCCCCAGGCGCTCAGTTCGGTGCGGCTCGCTGGGCTTGCATCGACGCCGAGTAAGCGCGCGGCAGTCGTGCTAATGCGTTGCACGCCAGAGGCTTCGCTTAAGGCGGCTGCCTGCTCGATGAGGTCACTGGCCAAAGCGGGGGACTGCACCACAAGATTAAAGGTCGTCATAAGTGCGTATCAAAAGGTGTAGGTTCTGGTTGTGGGGTATACGTGTCAGTCAGCCGGCCAAGGTGCGCAAGATGGATCGCACCGCTTCATAGCGCGCGTTGACATCTAGTCCTTTTATTTCAATCCGTAGTTTATCTTGCCCTGCAAAACGGATGTTTTTCTGTTTTTGTACCAGTTCAATTAAGCGGATCGGATCAACCGGCGTATTTTGCTTAAAGTGCAGCAAAATTTGAGTTTCACTCGCATCGATTTTTTGAATCCCGAGCGTCAAGCCAAGTAAGCGCATTTTATGCGTTGAGATTAAGGTGCGCGCGGGCTCAGGTAATTTGCCAAAACGATCGATGAGTTCCTCTTGAATCACGATCAGGTCATCTTCATTGGTGCAGCTTGAAAGGCGTTTATATAACGACAGGCGAGCGGGCACGTCACCGCAAAAATCAGCAGGGAGCAAGGCCGGCGCGTGCAAGTTGACCTCGCAGCCCGCGCTAAAGGGTGCGTCGAGGTCGGGTTCGGTGCCGGCTTTAAGCGCCCGCACCGCTTCATTGAGCATGTCGTTGTACATCGAGAAACCGATCTCTTGAATATTGCCAGATTGTGATTCACCCAAGACTTCGCCTGTGCCGCGAATTTCAAGATCGTGCATCGCTAAAAAGAATCCTGAACCGAGCTCTTCCATCGCTTGGATCGCTTCAAGACGTTTTTTGGCATTCTTGGTGATTGAGTCTTCGCCTGGGGTCATCAGGTAAGCGTAGGCTTGATGATGAGAGCGCCCGACACGTCCTCGCAATTGGTGTAGTTGGGCTAAACCAAAGCGATCCGCACGATGAATGATGATTGTGTTGGCACTTGAGACATCGATGCCAGTTTCGATAATTGTGGTGCACAACAAGACGTTGAAGCGCTGCTGATAAAAGCCCTTCATGACTTGTTCAAGATCGCGTTCGCCCATTTGACCGTGCGCCACTGCAATGCGTGCCTCGGGTACCAGTTCTTCAAGTCTTGCGCGTCGGTTGTGAATCGTTTCAACTTCGTTATGCAAAAAGTAAGCTTGCCCGCCGCGTTTAAGTTCACGTAGTAATGCCTCGCGTATCGTGCTGTTATCTTCACGGCGCACAAAGGTTTTGATGGCCAGGCGTTTTTGTGGCGCAGTTGCAATCACAGAAAAATCACGAATCCCTTCAAGCGACATCCCTAGCGTGCGCGGGATGGGTGTTGCAGTCAAGGTTAAAACATCGACCTCAGCGCGCAGAGACTTCAGAACTTCTTTTTGCCGTACGCCAAAGCGGTGCTCTTCGTCGATGATGACCAAGCCCAGACGCATAAAGTTGACGTCTTTCGATAAGAGCTTATGGGTACCAATCACGATGTCGATCGTGCCATCGTTAATACCTACGATCGCGCTTGCGATTTCTTTGGCAGACCTGAAACGCGAAAGCTCAACAACTTTCACAGGCCAGTCAGCAAAACGATCAGAAAAGGTTTGCGCGTGTTGTTCGGCCAACAGGGTGGTCGGACATAAAATCGCCACTTGTTTGCCATTGGCAATCGCTAAAAACGCAGCACGCAAGGCGACTTCGGTTTTGCCAAAGCCTACGTCACCGCAGACCAGACGATCCATCGGGCGGCCCGAGGTCATGTCGGCTAATACACATTGGATGGCCGCCGCTTGATCGACCGTTTCTTCAAACCCAAAGCCCTCTGAAAACAAATCGTAATCTGCGAGCGGCAGTTTGAAGGCGAAGCCCTGGCGCGCGGCACGCTTGGCATAGATATCCAATAACTCGGCGGCCGTATCGCGCACTTGTTGTGCGGCTTTGCGGCGCGCTTTTTCCCATTGGCCCGAACCGAGTTGATGTAAGGGGGCGGTTTCTGGGTCGTTGCCGCTATAGCGCGCGATCACATGTAACTGTGCCACTGGAACATAGAG
>JBAXLV010000065.1:0-8818 GCA_037134635.1 Alcaligenaceae bacterium | reverse complement strand
CCTCTGCGAGCCGAGCCTGCACACAATAGGCCGCAAAGGCTTGCTCGGCGCGCGCGTGTACGCGTGGGTTGTAGTCCGCTTGTTTGCCCAAGCCGACCAAGACGACGCGCGCAGACGCCACACCTGCCAGATTGCGTAAAACCAGGGTCGTGCCCGCGCGTGCAGAAAATTCAGCTTTGATTACGGCGCGCACGGCACCGTGACCCGCACGATCAATCGCGTCAGCAGCAACACTTAAGACGCCTTCGGCAAATACACCCACGGCAATCGCTGGGGTCTTAGTTTGATGGGGGCTCGCTGAAATACTGACGCTGAAATCCATGGGGGCAACCTATATGCGTTAAGAAATGAGGTGAATTATCTCGCAAGTTCAAAATCAGGCAGAAGCTTATTCCAAAAAGTTATTTAATATATTTCCTATATTACTTATAATCGTGATTACTAATGGAGTCCTCATGAATTTGCAGCAATTTCGCTTTGTGCGAGAAACCATTCGACGCGATTTCAACCTGACCGAGGCTGCTCGCAGTCTCTTTACGTCTCAGCCCGGCGTGTCGAAGGCAATTCTCGAGTTTGAAGACGAACTCGGCGTACAGATTTTTGAGCGGCATGGCAAGCGGATCAAAGGGTTGACCAAGCCCGGTACGGCGGTGGCCCAAGTGGTCGAGCGGATCATGCGCGAGATCGATAACTTGAAAAAAGTAAGCGATGAATTTGCCCGTCGTGACGAAGGCAGCTTGGTGATTGCCTGTACCCATACCCAAGCGCGCTACGTACTACCTAAAATTATTCCAGCGTTTCGCAAACAGTTTCCTAAGGTGCATTTATCGTTGGCTGAGGGTAGTCCGCCGCAGCTCGCCCAGATGGTGTTGCATGAGCAGGCTGATTTAGCCATTGCAACCGAGTCGCTCGCCTTGACCCCGGGCCTCGAGACCCTGCCTTGCTATACCTGGGAGCACACGGTGGTGGTGCGACCCGAGCATCCCTTGGCAATGTTGGCTGCGAAAAAGGGGTTTCGCTTAACGCTTGAGCACGTCGCGAACTATCCTTTGGTGACCTACGATCGCGCCTTTTCGGGTCGACGCTCGGTCGATCGTGCGTTCGAAGCAAAGGGCTTGCGCCCAGATATCGTGCTCGAAGCGATTGACGCCGATGTCATTAAAACCTATGTTGATGTGGGGTTGGGGATTGGCATCATCGCTGGCGTGGCCTATGAGCCCTTGCGCGATACAAATCTGGTTAGCATCCCGGCAGGTCATCTGTTTGGGATTCAAACGACACGCATTGCCTTGAAATCGGGTGTGTTTTTGCGCGACTATGTTTATACCCTGATTGCCATGCTCACGCCTGAACTGACTGAAAGTGAAATTAGAGAACGTGTTGAAAATAAACAAGAAATATAATTTTAAATGAGAATAAGTATTATTACGCTTGATTTATAAATAAGAATCATTATCATTAAGGCTGTTCATCTTCTGGAGCAGCTATGAATCATTCTCTCAGCGCAGTCGTCGTGGGTGCCGATCGCCTCGGCAATATCCCCAACTTGTTGCGCGAACACAATATTGCCATTACCCACCACATCACAGGGCGCGACCCATCACACCAAAAAAAGGCGCTGCAATTGCCCTCAGGGACTCAGGTGGTGATTTTGCTGACGGATTTTTTGGGCCATAACGTCATGAAAACGTTCAGAAATGCAGCGCAAAAAGGGGGGATTCAGGTCGTGGCTTGTCGTCGCTCGGTTTGCGCAATGCAACAAGCGCTTGAGCAGTGTGGCTTGTGTGAACTGCGGGCATATCAGCTAACAGAGCAGCCGCCAACCAAGAGTCTTGCCTAGGTCTGGCGTGTCGCGCTACAGGCGACGCGCGCCGTCGAATCGTTTGGTCCAGTAAGCTTGGTTCATGTTTTCAATTCGAACCACGCCACCGGCGGCCGGTGAGTGCACAAATTGATCTTCGCCCAAATACACCCCCACATGCGAATTGCGACGTCCCAAGGTGTTAAAGAACACCAAGTCGCCTACCTGGAGGTCTTTGCGTGGCACATCAATGCCAAAGAGGGCAATGTCATACGAGCGCGGTGGCAGTTTTAGCCCAAGCGACTGCTGAGCTGAATACAGGACTAACCCGCTGCAATCAAAACCCGTTTCAGGTGATTTGCCGCCCCAACGATACCTGATGCCCAGCTGAGTCAGTGCTTGAAGCGCCAAAGGGTGATTAATATCCCCGGCAATTAAGCCCGCGCCATTTCTGGATCGAGCCAAAAACGAGCCAATTGGATCTGCCGAGTTTCGCCAATCAGCCGTTGAGTAACCGCTGATACCGGTGCCCGCTTGTGTCCCACCGAGTCCGGCACAGCCACTTAAGCTTGCCGCCACGGCGCACGCGCTAACCAGCAGCGCGAGGCGTAGCCAACGGGCGACTGTGCATTGTGCAAGAGCGGTTAAAAACGTATCGGGCATCGCTGTGGTGTTGGGCGAGTGTCAGAACTTCTGACCTCAGGGCTAAAAAATATCGCGTTCGAGCTGAAAAAAATGAGCGAACCGCGAAGATTGTTGCAAGTGCGGCAAGCCTCGTGCAAGATTTACCTGTCACAATATTAGTACAAAAAGCGATCTTGGCTATAAAAAGCACCCTAGAGACCACTATGAACCCGATCCAGTTAATCCATCAACGCTCAATTCAGCAAAAAGACGCGTTCTGGCGAGAAGAGGCAGCCGGAATTCACTGGGAAACTCCCTTCACGCAGGTTTTAGATTACTCAAAACCTCCTTTTTCCCGTTGGTTTGTGGGTGGACGTACTAATTTATGTTTTAACGCGGTTGATCGCTGGCTCGATACTCAGGCCGATGATCCGGCTTTGATCTGGGTGTCGACCGAGGTTGATCAAGAGATCAGTTATACCCGCCGCCAACTCTACCGTGAGGTCAATGCAGTCGCGGCCATGCTGCAGGCGCAAGGCGTTGAGCAGGGCGATCGCGTACTCATTTACATGCCCATGGTGCCTGAGGCCGTGTTTGCGATGCTGGCCTGTGCCCGGCTAGGTGCGATTCATTCGGTCGTGTTTGGTGGCTTTGCGTCGGTGAATTTGGCCCAACGCATCGATGATGCCTCGCCTCGGGTCATCGTCTGTGCCGACGCTGGGTCGCGCGGCGGTAAGGTGACCCCTTATAAGCCCCTGCTCGATAAAGCGATCTCACTTGCGCAACGACCGCCTGAAAAAGTCTTGGTGGTCAATCGGGGCCTGTTTACATTCGAACCCGTGGCCGGCCGTGATCTTGATTACGCGAGTCTACGGGCTCAGTACGAGGGCGCAGTCGTGCCGGTTACTTGGCTTGAATCGTCGGCGCCCAGCTATGTGCTGTATACCTCGGGGACAACCGGCAAGCCGAAAGGTGTGCAACGTGACACGGGTGGCTATGCCGTTGCGCTTGCCTCTTCCATGCAGCGTATTTTTAATGGCCGGCCAGGCGATACGTATCTGTGCACCAGTGATATTGGCTGGGTGGTTGGGCACTCTTATATTGTGTATGGCCCACTGATTGGTGGGCAAACCACGATCTTGTACGAGGGCACACCGGTACGCCCCGATGGCGGTGTTTTGTGGAGTCTGGTTGAGCGCTTTAAAGTGAACACCATGTTCTCAGCACCGACTGCGATTCGGGTGCTTAAAAAGCACGACGCTGCGTTGCTTAAAAAATATGACCTATCAACGTTGCGCGCGCTGTATCTGGCCGGTGAACCTTTGGATGAGCCGACCGCGCACTGGATCTCGGAGGGTTTGGGTCGACCCATTATCGATAACTATTGGCAAACCGAAACTGGTTGGCCTATTTTGGCGGCGCAGCCTGGTATTGCGGATGTACCCACCAAATTTGGTAGCCCGTCGTTTCCGGTCTATGGTTTTGATGTGCGCGTGCTCCACGAGCAAACGGGCGAAGATCTCGGGCCCAATCAAAAAGGCGTGGTTGCGATTGTGCCGCCGCTTCCGCCTGGTGCGATGACCACGATCTGGGGCGATGACGCGCGGTTTGTCGAAACTTATTTTTCCTCGGTGCCCGGTCGTCAGGTGTATTCAACCTTTGACTGGGGCTTGACCGACGAGGATGGCTACTGGTTTATCTTAGGCCGTACCGACGATGTGATTAATGTAGCGGGTCATCGACTGGGTACCCGAGAAATCGAAGAATCGATTAACTGCCATCCTGCTGTGGCTGAGTCTGCCGTGGTGGGGATCGCAGATCAACTCAAAGGGCAAGTGGCGATCGGCTTTGCGGTGTTGAAAGATGCCAGCTTATTTACACAACCCGCGGCTTTGCTTAAGCTAGAAGGTGACATCATGCGCCTTGTTGATGAGCAACTCGGCCCAGTGGCGCGCCCTGCTAGAGTGCGGTTTGTGACTGCTCTGCCAAAAACGCGCTCTGGTAAAGTTCTGCGTCGTGCGATTGTTGCGGTTTGTGAAGGGCGCGATCCCGGCGATCTCACTACAATTGAAGACCCCTCTGCACTTGAACAAATTAAGGACTCTCTGTGAAAACCAAAGCTGTATTGACCGATGCTGATGTTTCTAAAATTTTGGCAGCCTCGAAGGCGCATGCAAATAAAAACAACTGGGCCGTAACGGTTGCTGTGGTCGATGATGGTGGTCATCTGTTAGGGCTGCAACGCCTCGATGGTGCGCCCGCAATGTCCGCGCATATCGCACCCGCTAAAGCGCATACCTCGGCGTTGTCGCGTCGCGAAAGCAAGGTGTACGAAGACATCATTAACAATGGTCGCACATCGTTTTTGTCGGCCCCCGTGCTGCAAGGGATGCTCGAAGGCGGTGTGCCGATCGTCATCGATGGGCAAGTCATCGGTGCGGTCGGGGTGTCCGGGGTTAAATCTTCAGAAGATGCCGAGATTGCCTCTGCTGGCATTGCTGCCCTCACTGCATAAACTGTGTTGCGTTCACTGATCCTAAAAAAATAGATCATCACTATTGATGACTGGTTACCCCGGAGATTTCACGTATGGCGAACTCAATCGAATCCACGTTAGTTGAAACACGTGTATTTCAACCACCCACGACCTTTGTTCAGCAAGCGAACGTTGCTGGGCAGGCAGCGTATCAAGCGCTGCTGGATCAAGCGGATCGCAATCCCGATGCGTTCTGGGCTGGCCAAGCGCGCGAACATCTGCAATGGACAAAGCCTTTTACTAAAGTGCTCGATGAGTCGCGTGCGCCTTTCTTTGAATGGTTTGGCGATGGCGAACTGAATGTGTCTGCCAATTGTCTAGATGTCAATCTTAAAAATGGTAACGCCAACAAAGTCGCGATTATCTTTGAAGCAGATGACGTTTCGTTCAAAAAGATTACGTATCAGCAACTGCACGATCGAGTGTGCCAACTTGCCAATGGGGTAAAAGCGTTAGGCTATAAAAAGGGCGAACGCTCAATCATTTATATGCCGAGGTCAATTGAGGCCGTGGTCGCCATGCAGGCTTGCGCGCGTTTGGGGATTACGCACTCGGTGGTTTTTGGCGGATTCTCGGCAAAAAGCTTGCACGAACGCATTACCGACGTTGGCGCAAGCTTGGTGCTCACCGCCGACGAACAGATGCGTGGTGGTAAGGCGATTGCACTGAAGCCTGCCGTGGACGAGGCGCTTGGGATGGGTGGTTGTGAGGCCGTGCGTCATTGCATTGTTTACAAGCGCACCGGAGGAAAAATCAACTGGGATGCGAAGCGCGAGCTGTGGATGCACGACGTTGCTGACACGCAGGCGACAACCTGTGAAGCTGTTGCTGTTGGCGCTGAGCACCCGCTGTTTATTTTGTATACCTCGGGTTCCACTGGTAAGCCTAAAGGCGTGCAGCATTCGTCTGCTGGCTATTTGTTGTGGGCCAAGCTCACCATGCAATGGGTGTTCGACGTTAAGGCGAACGACATTTTTTGGTGTACTGCTGATGTGGGTTGGGTAACTGGCCACACTTATATTGCTTATGGCCCGTTAGCAGCTGGGCTCACGCAGATTGTGTTTGAAGGCGTGCCCACGTTTCCAAACGCAAGTCGATTCTGGAAAACCATACAAGATCACAAGGTTTCAATTTTTTATACGGCGCCCACGGCGATTCGGTCCTTAATTAAAACCTCTGATGCGGATGCCGCGGTCCATCCCAAAAGTTTTGATTTGTCGAGTTTGCGTTTGCTGGGCTCGGTGGGTGAGCCGATCAATCCCGAGGCATGGATGTGGTATCACACCAATGTGGGGGGCGGTCGGTGCCCCATTGTGGATACGTGGTGGCAAACCGAGACTGGCGGCCACATGATTACGCCGATACCAGGTGCTACGCCTTTAAAACCAGGTTCGTGCACCACGCGTTTGCCAGGTATTACGGCGGCGATTGTTGATGAGGCAGGCGGAGATGTTGAGGCCGGACACGGAGGCTTTTTGGTGATCAAGCGTCCTTGGCCGTCCATGATTCGTGGAATCTGGGGCGACCCCGAGCGTTACGTTAAAAGCTATTTCCCTCCAGAGCTAGGTGGCTATTATCTGGCGGGCGATGGTGCGCAATGCGACAAAGATGGCTGCTTCTGGATTATGGGACGCATCGATGACGTACTGAACGTCTCAGGCCATCGTTTAGGCACGATGGAAGTTGAGTCTGCGTTGGTTGCGCACGAGATGGTTGCTGAAGCTGCCGTGGTGGGTCGCCCGGATGCAACAACCGGCGAGGCTGTGGTGGCGTTTGTGGTGCTTAAGCGCGCAAGGCCCGAGGGCGACGAGGCAATCGCCATTGGCAAACAACTGCGCGACTGGGTTGCCAAAGAGATTGGTCCAATTGCGAAACCTAAAGAGATTCGTTTCGGAGACAATCTGCCTAAAACGCGTTCAGGCAAAATCATGCGGCGCTTATTGCGCGTGGTAGCAAAAGGTGAGGCTGTGACGCAAGATATTTCAACCCTCGAAAATCCTGCGATTCTGGATCAGTTATCCAAGCCTGTTTAAGCAGGCTTCAGCAATTAAAAGAGCCCGTGCGCGGGCTCTTTTTTTATCTGACTGATGTTCTAAATAAGATAAAGAAGTTGCGTGAATTGCGATATTGTCGTACACCTACACAAGCGCGTTTGATTTCAGTCACAGCGCGAATCAATTTCAAAGGAGCCACTTGATGCAATTCACGAAATCATCAATTTTTAAGTCGCTTGCCGCTATTGCGATGACGTCCCTCTTGGCAGGCCAGAGCGCTTGGGCGCAGGTCGATACACTGGCCAGCATTAAGCAAAAAGGCAAAATCGTGGTGGGCGTTAAAGCCGATTACAAGCCCTTTGGTTATGTTGACCCCGCCGGAAAAATCGTTGGCTTTGAAATTGATATGGCCAATGAAATCGCAAAAAAATTAGGTGTGCAAATTGAAGTGATCCCCGTAGTGGCTGCGAACCGCATGGAGTTCGTCAAGCAAGGCCGTACCGACTTAATGATCGCAACGATGTCTTACAAGCCTGATCGTGCTGAAGTACTGGCGATTCCTGAGCCCTTCTATTATGCGAGTGCCGCTGCAGTGTTGGCTAAGAAAAATTCTGGGCTAAAAGAATGGACCGACTTGAAAGGCAAAACGATTTGCGGAATCCAGGGTGCCTATTACAATCGCCGCACAGGCGATGAGTTCGGCGCAAAACTATTGACCTTTAAAGGTTCAACAGAAGCGCTTGCCGCTCTAGAAGCGGGTAACTGCGTTGGTTTCGTGTTTGATTCGACCTTTTTTGCTGGTGTCACCAGCGAGCCAAAGTGGGCTGATTACGCAATCATGTTGCCCTTGATCGATTCAGAGCCTTGGGGAATGGGCTTGCGTAAAGAAGATGCCAAGTTCGCAGCTTTTATTAGTGACACACTTAAAGACTGGCACAAAACTGGTTTCATTATCGGCCTAGAAAAGAAGTGGGGCATTTCGCCTTCTCCTTATTTAGTTGAGCAGAACGCCAAGTTCAAATAATTTTTTTGGTAACAGGCCAAGTGCGTGATGGATAGTATTGCGGCCTGGTTTAAATGGCTACATCAAACGAGCGGAATCAAGCTGACGATTTTTTACGACAGCTATGACCGCTCGCGTTTTATTGAAGGTCTGATCACGACGCTTGAGCTGTCTGCGATTGTGATCGCATTAAGTCTATTTTTTGGTGCGATTGTCGCCTGGCTTTATGGGTCAAAACAGCTCTGGTTGCGACGTTTCATGGGTGCGTTTGTTCAGCTGTTTCGCAACACGCCACCACTGGTCCAGATTTATTTCTTTTATTTTGCAATCGGACCTTTGCTGCCAAAGGTTGGGGGGGCTCCGATTCTGGGTTCGCTGGGATGGGCCATCGTCGCGCTGACGTTGCTTGAGACGGCATTTACAGCCGAGATTTTTAGAGCAGGTGTCGAGGCCGTACCTAAGGCAACGATCGAGGCCGCTCAAGCGCTGGGTTATTCGCGCGCCCAAATCTTTAGATGGGTTGTGTTTCCTTTGGCTTTACGCGTCACAATGCCTGCGTTAAATAACAATTTGGTGAATCTGGTTAAAACGACCACGTTAGGCTATGCGATTGCTGTACCTGAACTGTTGTATATGTCAGGCCAAATTTGGTCTGAACAAGTGAATGTGACCGAGATGATGATTGTGCTCTTGATCACGTATATCTCGATTGTTGGGTTGATTAATCAGATGATGCAGTGGTGTGAAAAGAAGTTGTATGTGCCGGGATTTGGCCAATGAAACTTTCAGTGATGCTGCCTTTCCGCTTAAGCCCCCAACCGGGTGAGCTTGATCGTTCAAGCGGTGGAGGCTTGTTCGTA